>JAVBMU010000100.1:0-98191 GCA_031552185.1 Cellulomonadaceae bacterium
ACGCAGCACCTCACGTCCACCGCCCGCCCGACCGGGCCGCGTCGCACGCGAGGCAGACGAGTTCGTCGAACACGACCCGATCCAATGCGGTCCAGGACGCGGGCACGGTCACAACCCAACAGGTGAACCACGCGACAGTCCCGTTCGGCCGCCCGGGAGGGTTGCCTGCGACCGGATCTACGTCGCGGGTGGGACGGTCGCGGCGCCGAAGAAGAGTCGCGCCGCGGTCCCACCGAGCACGTCCGCGCGCTGCTCGGGCGCGCAGCGCGCCCCGAGCACCCGGGCGAGTTCGTAGTCGACGGAGTACTCGCGGCGGTGGGTCGCGAACAGCACCCGGCCCGCCCCGTGCCGGGCGAGCACGGTTTCGAGAAAGTCCTGCCGGTAGACCCCCGTGGTCAGGATCGACAGGTTCGCGCTCGCGGCCAGCGCCGTGTACGCCTCGGACAGCCCGAGCCCGCTGATGTTCATGTTCCCGCCGTTGGTCATGATCACCGGGAGTTGAGGGTGCCGCCGAGCCACGGCCTGGATCTGCAGGGCCCCGGAGACGTTCGGCGCACCGGCGGCGATGACGACCGGCAGGCCGGTTTGCGCTGCGGCGTCGAACAGCGCGACGACGGCGGGCTCGGTCACGCGAAAACAGTCCGCCTCGGGATCGAGGTAGCAGCCGACCGCGCCGGCCTCGGCCGCGCGCCGCAGCGCGGCGGGCGGGTCCACCGCACCGATCCGGGCCAACAGCCCGTCGCCGCGTTCGGCGGCGAACCGGGCGATCGGGCCGGGATCGGCGCCGCGGTCGGCGCACCAGATGGCCCGGTGCACGCCCCGGGCGTCGAGTTCGCGGGCGTGCTCGGCCGCCTCGGCGGCGCCGGTCACCAGCCGCAGGGCGTCGATCCGGCCGGTCATCGGGCACTCCGGGCAATCTCGATCAGGCGCTTGGCGTTGTCCCGCAGGACGAGTTCGAGCGCGTCGTCGCGCAGCCCGGCATAGAGCACCTTGCGCACCTCCAGTCGGGGCGGTGCCCCCGGTCCGTCCGAGCCGAAAATCACCCGCTCGGGTCCGATGGCGCCGACGAAGTCGGCGATCCGGCCCGGGTAGGGCATCGCGGATGTATCGATCATGAGGTTGGGACATTCCCGCACGACGTCGAGCGCGTCGTCGACGTGCCGGTAGCCACCGGCGTGGCCCAGGATGATGGTCGCCTCGGGCACCAGCCGGGCGAGCGCGGCGATGGCGTGCGGCGTGCAGTTCGGTTCGTCGCCACAGTGGAACAGAACCGGGACGCCCAGTTCGGCGGCCCGGTGCGTGATCCGGACGTTGGCCGGGTCCGCGGGCGCCTGCAGATTCGTCACCGGATGCAGCTTTAGGCCGATCATTCCCCACTCGAGGACGCACCGTTCCAGCAGGTCGGCGGCGTGCGTGCCGGGGCCGGGGAAGATCCGCGCGAAGCCCACGAAGCGATCCGGGTGCGCCGCCACGGCGTCCGCCACGTACCGCGCGGGCGAGGGGTCCTGGAGGGAGGCGTCGCGGTAAGTCATCACGGCCGCGACGGCGATCCGGGCCTCGTCCAGGAGCGGCAGCAGCTTGCTGGGCGGGTCGATCCAGCCCAGGTGATGCGCCTCGTCGATGTGCGCGTGGAAGTCGATCACGCCGTCCGGCAGGCCGTCCAGCGAGTCGGTGAAGGCGTACTCGGGGCCGGGGCCGGGGTCTGATTGATGCACAGGTGCAGTGTGCCGGCGTCGAACCGCTCCGGGCAGGGTCAAACGGCCCGGCGGACTCCCGGCCCGGCAAAGCCGCCTGCGGAACGGCAGCAACCCCGACGTCGCGCGACGGGGCGCGGGTATCCTGGCGCCGACCGAACCGAGGCGGAGCGCATGCACGAATTGTCCCTGTGCCGCTCGATCGCGGCCATCACGGACCGGCACCGGCAGGGCCGGCGGGTCACCCGGGTGAATCTGCGGATCGGCGCCTTCCGACAGGCGGTGCCGCGCACGCTGGTCTCCTGCTGGACGCTGGTGACCGAGGGCACCGCGATGGCAGGGTCGCGGCTGGAGATCGAGTTGGTCCCCCTGGTGATCGAATGCCGATCCTGCGGGGCGCGAACGCAACTGGACGAGGTCCGGCTGCGCTGCCCGGCCTGCACGCGCACCGACGTGGCGATCGTGCAGGGGCAGGAATTCGCAGTTGCCAGCCTTGACCTGATCGACGACTGAACAGCTGATTTCAGCGCTATTCATGCTTTCCCGGCACAGTTTGCTCGATTAGGTGCAAGCGAATCGGCAACGTACCGTGTGCACACGCATCGTGCCGTCCCAAGCCGGCGACGGCATGGCCGCTGTGTCATTACCACGCGCCACCGAGGAGAGGACCGCATGGGGCGCTTCCACCGCCATGACGACGCCGACGGGCATTCGCACGACCACAGCCACGGCGACCACACCCACGGCGACCACAGCCACGGCGACCACAGCCACGATCACGCGGATCTCGGCGACCACTCGGGCTACGAGACCGGTGCCCACCGGGTCCAGGTGCTCGAGCGGATCTTCGACGAGAACGACCACTGCGCCGAGCACAATCGCGCCGACTTCGACGCCGCCGGCGTCACGGCGATCAACGTGATGTCCTCCCCCGGCGCCGGCAAGACGGCCGTCCTGCGGCGGACCCTCGCCGAACTGGACGGGTCCCGGATCGGCATCATCGAGGGCGATGTCGAGACGTCGCTCGACGCCGACCAACTCACCGGCTTCGGTGCCCGGGTCAGCCTCCTGAACACGGCGGACGGCTTCGGTGGCGAATGTCACCTCGACGCCCCGATGGTCCGGCACGCGCTGACCCGCCTGCCCCTCGACGGCCTCGACCTGGTCCTGATCGAGAACGTCGGCAACCTCGTCTGCCCGGCCGAGTTCACCGTCGGCGAGCACCTACGCGCGATGGTCTACGCGATCACCGAGGGCGAGGAAAAGCCGCTGAAGTACCCGGTGATGTTCCGGTCGGCCGACGTCGTGCTGGTCAACAAAGTCGACCTGCTCCCGCACCTGGACTTCGACCTGGCCCGGTTCTACGACTACCTGGAGCGGGTCAACCCCGGCGTCCGGACGATCGAGTTATCCGCCCGCACCGGCGAGGGCCTCGACGCGTGGCTGTCCTGGCTCACCGAGCGGGTTCCTGCGGTGGCCGGCGGGACGCGGCCGTCCGCGGCGACGGCTCCGCAGAGCCTGGTCTGAACCGGCCGAGGTGGTTCGCCATGGCTGACTCGGCGTTCAGTCGACAGGGCGCGGCGGGAGCGGGCGCGGCGGGAGCGGGCGCGGCCGGAGCGGGCGCGACCGGAGCGGGCGCGGCCGGAGCGGGCGCGACCCGATGAGGCGGGCGACGTTCCTGGTCCGCGGCGTCGTCCAGGGGGTGGGCTTTCGGCCGTACGTCTACCGCCTGGCGACCGACCATCACCTGGTCGGCTCGGTCTGCAACACCAGCACCCAGGTCGTCATCGACGCCCAGGGCGACGACGCGGCGCTGGACCGGTTCGCCCGTCGGCTGCCGGCCGAGGCGCCGCCCCTGGCCCGGGTCCTCGGCGTCGAGCGCGTCGACGGCGAGCCGGACGCCTCGCTGCGCGAATTCTCGATCGTGGCGAGCGAGGACCGCGAGGGCGCCCGCACGATCGTGCCGCCCGACTCGGCCACCTGCCAGGACTGCCTGCGCGAGCTGGCGGATCCCACCGATCGCCGCTACCGCCATCCCTTCATTACCTGCACCAACTGCGGCCCGCGGTTCACCATCATCCGCACGCTGCCCTATGACCGCCCCGGTACCACCCTGGCGGATCTGCCGATGTGCCCCGCCTGCGCGGCCGAGTACCGCGAGCCACGCGATCGGCGATTCCACGCCCAGCCGATCTCCTGCCTCGACTGCGGCCCGCGGCTGTGGTTCGCGGCCGCGCCCACCGCCGGCCGGGTCACCGCGGATACCGACACCCGCCCGGCGTCGTCGACCGTCCGGGCCCGCACCGGCGACGACGCCTGCCTGGCCGCCGCCGTCGACGTCCTCCGCGCCGGCCGTGTGCTGGCCGTCAAGGGCATCGGCGGCTACCACCTCGCCTGCTCCGCCCTGGACGACGGCGCCGTGCGGCGATTGCGCGAGCGCAAGGCCCGGGAGGCCAAGCCCCTGGCGGTGATGGTGGCGGACCTCGCCACGGCCCGCGCCATCTGCCACGTGAACCCGGCGGAGGCGGAGGCGCTGTCCAGCCCGGCCCGGCCGATCGTCCTGCTGCGCCGGCGCGCCGCCGGTGACCTACCGGTCGCCGCCGCCGTCGCCCCGGGCAACGCCGAACTCGGCGTCATGCTCGCCTACGCCCCGGTGCACCACCTCCTGTTCGCCGACGGCGCCCCGCCGGTCCTGGTGATGACGTCGGGGAATGTGTCCGGCGAGCCGATTTGCTTCGACGACGGCGACGCCACCCGGCGCCTCGGCCCGATTGCCGACGCCACCCTCGGCCACGACCGACCGATCGCCGTGCCGTGCGACGACTCGGTGGTCCGGGTGATCGGCACCGAGATCCATCCCTTGCGCCGCTCGCGCGGGTACGCGCCCCTGCCGGTTCTGCTCGGCGCCGCCGCCGCCCAACCGACGGTGCTCGCCGTCGGCGGCGAACTCAAGGCGACGGCATGCCTGCTGGCCGGCGACCGGGCCTACCTGTCCCAGCACCTCGGGGACATGGAGTCCCTCGCCGGCCAGAGCGCCCTGGGCGCCGCCGCGACGCACCTGGCCGCCCTCTACGCCGCTCCCCCGACGGCCTGGGCCTGCGACCTGCACCCGGACTACCATTCGCGGCGCTGGGCCGAGCGCAACCACGGCGACCTCCCGCTCATCCCCGTCCAGCACCACCACGCGCACGCCGTCTCGCTGCTGGCCGAGCACGGCCGGCTGGGGACGCCGACGCTCGTGTGCGCGTTCGACGGCACCGGTTACGGAACCGACGGCGCGATTTGGGGCGGCGAGGCTCTCCTCCTCGGCGCCGACGTCGGCCGGTTCGATCGGGTCGGCCGGTTGCGCGAGGTCGCGCTGCCCGGCGGCGACGCCGCCGTGGCCGCGCCGTGGCGGATCGCGCTCGCCCATCTCGCGGCGGCCGGGCTGGCGTGGGACGACGACCTGCCGTGCGTGCAGGCCGCCGGGGACGCCGTCGACCGGTTCCGGCAACTTCTGGGCAGCCGGATGTCGACGACGCCGGCCACCTCGATGGGCCGCCTGTTCGACGCCGTCGCCTCGCTGCTCGGGGTATGCCAAAGCCAGGGCTTCGAGGCCCAGGCTGCGATCGAGTTGGAGCAGGCCGCGCGGGCGGCCGGGCCGGCCGCCCCGGCGCTGCCCGTCGTCGTCGGCCCGGACGGCGCGAACGACCCCGGGCCGCTGCTCGCCGCCCTCATCGCCCGCCGCCGGGCGGGCGACGACGTCGGCCGCTGCGCCCGGGCGTTCCACGACTGGGTGGTCGCCTGCGTCCTGACCTGGGCGCACCGGGCGCGGCGGGCGCACGGGGTCGACGCGGTCGGCCTGACGGGCGGCGTCTTTGCGAACACCTTGCTGGCGACGGGCTGCACCGTCGAACTCGAACGGGCCGGGTTCTCCGTGCTCGCCCATCACCTGGTCCCGGCCGGCGACGGAGGAATCGCTCTGGGCCAGGCCGTCATCGCAGCCGCCCGGCTGCGTGAGGATGACGGAAGACCGACGAAGGAGAACCGCTGACCATGTGTTTGGGCATTCCCGGCAGGATCGTCCGGGTCTGGGAGGACAACGGCATCCGGATGGCCGACGTCGACTTCGGCGGGGCCGTCAAGGATGTGTGTCTGGCGTACCTGCCGGATGCGGCGATCGGCGACTACACAATCGTGCACGCGGGCTTCGGCCTGACGAAGCTCGACGAGGCCTCCGCCCTGGAGTCGCTGCGCATGTTCCAGGAACTCGGCATGCTCGAGGACGAGCTCGGCATCCCGTCCACCCCGATCCCACCCGGATCGCTCCCGTCGGTGCGCGGACCCGGCGTGCCGGAAGCCGCGTCGGCGCCGGCCGAGCCGCAGGCCGCCGCAGCGGCGTCGAGCAGCCGACCCGAGCCGAGCACCCGAGCGGAGACGACCGAGCGATGAAGTATCTGGACGAATTCGCCGACCCGGTGGCGGCCCGCCGCCTGATCGACCGCATCCGGTCCACCGCCACCCGAGAGTGGACCCTGATGGAGGTCTGCGGCGGTCAGACGCATTCGATCATCCGCAACGGGGTCGACACGCTGCTGGCCGGGGCCGTGGAATTCATCCACGGCCCGGGTTGCCCGGTCTGCGTGACGCCACTGGAGATGATCGACCGCTCGCTGGAGATCGCGAGCCGACCAGGGGTGATTTTCTGCTCGTTCGGCGACATGCTGCGGGTGCCGGGCTCCGGCCGGGATCTGTTCGCCGTGAAGGCGGCCGGCGCGGACGTGCGGGTGGTCTACTCCCCGCTCGACGCCGTCCGGATCGCCGCGGCCAACCCGGAGCGGGAGGTCGTCTTCTTCGGGGTGGGCTTCGAGACGACGGCGCCCGCGAACGCGGCGGCCGTGGTCGCAGCCAAGCAGTGGGGGCTGACCAATTTCTCGATGCTCGTCTCCCACGTGCGGGTGCCGCCGGCGATCAGCGCGGTCATGCAGTCGCCGCAGTGCCGGGTGCAGGGCTTCCTCGCCGCCGGGCACGTCTGCACCGTCATGGGCACGGCCGAATACGGGCCGCTGATCGAGGAGTTCGGCGTCCCGATCGTGGTCACCGGATTCGAGCCGCTCGATTTGCTGGAGGGCGTCCGCCAGGCGGTGGACCTGCTGGAGGCCGGCACGCCGGAGTTGCGCAACGCGTACCCGCGCGCGGTCACCGCCGCCGGGAATCCCGCGGCGCAACAGGTGTTGCAGGACGTCTTCGAGGTCTGCGATCGCACCTGGCGGGGCATCGGCGAGATCCCCGTCTCGGGCTGGCGGTTGTCCCCCGCCTACGCGGAGTTCGACGCCGCCCGCCGGTTCGACGTCGAGGCGTTGACCGTTCGGGAATCCGAGTTGTGCCGCGCGGGCGACGTCCTGCAGGGCCTGATCAAGCCTAACGAGTGCCCGGCGTTCGGGCGCGAATGCACGCCGCGGATGCCGCTCGGCGCGACGATGGTGTCCTCGGAGGGTGCCTGCGCCGCGTACTACGCGTTCCGCCGATTGAGCGTGCCGGTCGGGGCGCCGGCGGGCGGCACCGGCGCGGCCGGCGCGGCCGCAACCACCCCTGCTCAGGAGGCGTCGCGTGGCTGAGATCAAACCGCCCGAAGAGTGGAGTTGCCCGATGCCGCTGCGCGGCGAGCGCGTCGTCCTCGGCCACGGCGGCGGCGGGATCCTGTCCGCGGAACTGATCGAGCGGGTGATCGTGCCCGCCTTCGGCGGTGTTCCCGGCGGCGGGATGCGGGATTCGGCGCTCCTCGATGTCCCGGCGGATCCCGGCGCCGGCGGCGCCCGGCTGGCGTTCTCGACGGACTCTTACGTGGTGGCCCCGCTGTTCTTCCCCGGGGGCTGTATCGGTGACCTCGCCGTGCACGGCACCGTGAACGACCTGGCCATGTCCGGGGCGCAGCCGCTTATGCTGAGCTGCGGGTTCATCCTGGAGGAGGGACTCGAACTCGAGGTCCTGGCCCGGGTCGCGGCGGCGATGGGCGCCGCGGCGCGCGCCGCCGGCGTCCCGATCGGCACCGGGGACACCAAAGTAGTGGGCCGCGGCCACGCGGACGGGCTGTACGTGAACACGGCCGGCATCGGCCTGGTCCCCGCCGGGGTGGAGATCGGCCCGACCCGCGCCCGGCCGGGCGACGCGATCATCGTCTCCGGTCCGATCGGCGAGCACGGTGTCGCCATCCTGTCCCAGCGCGAGGGCATCGAGTTCGGCACCACACTGCGCACGGACTCCGCGCCGCTGCACACGATGGTCGCCGGGATGCTCGCCGCGGGCGTGGACGTGCACGTCCTGCGCGATCCCACCCGCGGCGGCCTGGCCGCATCGCTCACCGAGATCGCCGCGGACTCGCAGGTCGGCATCGTGCTCGACGAGGCGAGCGTGCCCGTTCCGGAGGCGGTGGCGGCCGCCTGCGGCTTCCTCGGTCTGGACCCGCTGCACGTCGCCAACGAGGGCAAGCTGGTCGCGATCGTCCCCGCTGACCAGGCCGAACTCGCGCTGGCGACCATCCGGGCCGACGCGCACGGGGCCGGCGCCGTCGTCGTCGGGCATGTGACCAGCGAGCATCCGGGTCTGCTGGTCGGCCGAACCCGGCTGGGAGCGACCCGCGTCATCGACCGGCCGCTCGGCGAACAACTGCCCCGGATCTGCTGAGGCCGCACCCGATGGCGCGGCAGCATCGGCGCGCCGACGACCCGCCCGCGCGCCGATGCCGGGCGGCGTCGCCACCGTGCAAGGATGAGCGGCAGGCGCGGACCACGGAAGGGCACGCAGCATGAGGACCCCGGTGTACTTCTATTCCAGCAAGTCCGGGATGGTGCGCCTCTTCGCCGAACGCCTCGAACGGCCCGTCCTGGACCTCGGCGACCGCGCGGTGCGGCAGTCCGTCCCGACCGGCCCCTGGGTGCTGCTCACGCCGTCGTACAAGACCGGAAACCCGGACAACGACACGATTCCCGAGCCCGTGCGGCGTTTCCTGCAGCACCCGGTGACCCGGCGGCGGCTGGTCGGCGTCATGGGCTCGGGCAACCGGAACTTCGGGGAGTTCTACCAGGCGGCCTGCCGGCAGATCGCGGCGGCCTCCGGGCGGCCGGTGCTGTTCGAGTTCGAGTTGCAGGGCACCCCGTGGGACGTGCTGGAGGCGCAGCACATTCTGGCCCGCCTCGACGACGCCCTGGCCCGGCGCCAGAGCGCCTGACGAAGCGCGCCGCGCGCCGCGGTGGATTCCGGCTTGACCTTGTCATCGGCGCCGTCAGTGAGGCGCTCGGCCGCGAGGTCAGCGAGCGTGGGCTGCGCATCGCCGGTCCGATGTACAACGTGTACATCGTCGGCCCCGGCGGGAGCGACGACCCGGCGGCCTGGATCACCGACGTCCGCGTTCCGGTCGCCGCCGAGTAGCGGTCGCACTGCCGCGGCGAGGCCCCACCCGCCAGGGGTGGGGCCTCCCGCTTGCCGGCGGCGCCGCGTCGACGAGGCACCGCCGAGTCACTGCGGGGCGCTGCCCGCTCGGCTTGCCGGGCCCGGGGTGTCAGGACGTCCGGGGTCGAGTGTCGTCACAAGGGGGACGCGCCACAGATGCTTGTTTCAATCCAGTTCGTCATGGTCGCGCTCGCCGTCTGACCGTACGTGTCCTGCACCGTGAACCGGACGTGGCCGATAAACACCAGGTTGCCCCACGCCGTATCGTCGCCGGCCAGCTCCAGGGACAGTGGCGCGGGGGGCAGGAGCAGGGTCTGGGTGACGTGACCGGAGTCGTCGGCGTCGAGCCGCCACATGCCGTTCGGCGCCAGATACGACTTTCCCCCGCCGGGCAGGCTGAGCGTGCTGAAGTCGATGCTCGCGCCACGAGCCTGCGCCGTGACCGCGCCCGTCAGGTCGAACGTGGCCGGATGGCGATAGTAGGCGATGGGGCAACCGGGACCGGTGCGGACTCCCTCCGGACCGAATGCTTCCACGTTGCGAGCGATCGGCGGCAGGATCTCCAGGGCGATCGGCGCCCTCGCCACGTTGTTCGAGGCGACCGAGTCGCCGCCCGATCCGGTCACGATCGTCGCGACGACCGCCCCCGAGTCGACGTCGGCCGTGCCGGGCGTCACGGTGGCGCGGAACGTCACCTGCGGGCTGGTCGCTCCCGCGCCCAGCGTCGGCGCGTAGCGCAGAACGAGTTCCGCCCCGCCGGTGGCGCTCCAGCCATCGCCCGTCACCGAGGCCCGGTCGACCGTCAGCCAGTCCGGGAGCGTGAGTTCGACGTCGACGGCGCCGGTCGCCGGCACCCTCAGGAGCTCAGCCAGGGACAGGGTCACCTCGACCGGTTCGCCGACCCCGGTGCCCGGATTCACGGACAACGTGGACACGTCGAGGGCGAGGGTGGGCGTGAAGTCCGGCACCGGATCCGGATCGGGGGTCGGCGGCGGCGTGGGAGTCGGCGTCGGCGTGGGATCCGGCGTGGGGCTGGGGGTTGGCGGCGGGGTTGTGGTCGGGGTCGGGTCGGCCGGGTCGCCGGGCGCACTCGCGCTGGGCTTGCCCGGATCGGCGCAATCGGACGCCTGCGCGCCGGTCGCGCCGAACAGCCCGGCCGTGCCCACGAGTCCGACGGCCAGCGCGAGGGCCAGGCCGGCGGTCAGCGCCCGCGCCCTGCCGCGACGGGCAAGAATCGTGAACACCGCCCCGATCGCCAGCAGCAGCAAGGCGATGCCGACCCAGATCGGGGCTTCAAACCCAGTTGACGCAAGACAGTCCATTGCCTGCTCCTCGCTCGTGTGGCGGCGGCGCGGCCAATTACGCCGCGCAACGCCATGCGATCTGTTCACGGATCACGAACAAAATGCATGACGCCCGGCCATGCGGAGAGCCTGAAGAGGAGGATGGGGACTTCGTGAGGGTGGCCCAATCCGGTCCATCACCATTTTGGGTGCAGGGCGGCAGGCGCCGGACGGCGGCCGCCGGCGCGGCGGGCAAGTCGGGGCAGGGCGGTCGACCGGGGGTGCCGGGGCTCAGCGAAAGTCTCTCGACGTCGTTCTGACCTGCAAGGACAGGGGGCTCAGATGCTCGGCCACCAGGTTGGTCGCGCCGTCGGCCCGCTCCAGGCGCCCGCGCACCACGAGCGCCGCCGAGGCGCGGGCGACCGTCCGGAACCGGCGCCAGATCTCCGGCCGACACACGACGTTCAGGATCCCCGTCTCGTCCTCCAGGGACAGGAACGTCACTCCCCCGGCCGTGCCGGGGCGCTGTCGGTGGGTGACGACGCCGCCCACCGCGACCCGGCGAAGCGCCCCCCGCGCCGGTGCGGGGCCGGCCGGTGCGTGCGCGGCGGGTGCAGGCGCGGCCGGTGCAGGCGCGGCGGGTGCAGGCGCGGCGGGTGCGGAGCCCCCCGGTGCTGGGCCGCCGGCCGACGGCCCCACGGCGATGGAAGCAGCCACCGCCTCGACCACGGTCAGCACCCCTGCCGCGCGCAGTCCGTCGCGGACGTACTGGGTGGGATAGGAGTCGGCCGAGACACCGGTCGCCCAGACATCGGCCACCGCCAACTCGAGCTCGGACATGCCGGGCAGGGTCGGCGCCGCCACGCCCACGCTCACTCCGGGCAGCGTGTCCGGCCCCTCCTGGGCCAACGCGCCCGCCGCCCACAACGCCTCCCGACGGTCCGCACCGAGTGACGTCGTCGCGCCGGCCGTCGCCAGGCCCTCGAGTTGGGTGGTGGTCAGGTCGACGCGGCGGACCAGGTCCCGCAGTTCGGCGAACGGCCCGCCGTCGGCCCGGGCGGTCACGATCCGCTCCGCGGCCTCGACGCCGACCCCCCGCACGGTCGCCAAACCCATTCGGATGGCGAGGCCGAGGTCGGGATGGGGGTGCCCGTCGGGCGGCGCGGGTTCCCGCCGAGCCCCGGCCGGCCGGGCAGCCGGCCCGAGAGCCCCGCCCGGCCTGAGTTCCCCCGCCGGGAGCCGTTCGACCGTCGCCTGCACAGCCGACGCATTCAGGTCCGGGCGCAGCGTCGTCAACCCGTGCCGGCGCGCGTCGGCGACCAGCGACTGCGGCGAGTAGAACCCCATCGGCTGCGCCGCGAGCAGCCCGGCGTAGAACGCCGCCGGGTGATGCACCTTGAGCCAAGCCGAGGCGTACACCAGGAACGCGAACGAATAGGCGTGCGACTCCGGGAAGCCGAAGTCCGCGAACGCCTTGAGCTTGTCGTAGATCTGCTCGCGCGCGGCCGGGCCGACGCCGTTGCGCTCCATGCCGGCCATCAGCCGCCCGCGCAGCGCCTCCATCCGCTCGACGGAGCGCTTCGATCCCATCGCGCGGCGCAGCCGGTCCGCCTCGGCGGGCGAGAACCCGGCGACGTCGATCGCCATCTGCATGAGCTGTTCCTGGAACAGCGGCACCCCGAGGGTGCGGCCCAGCGACTTCTCCAGGAGCGGGTGCAGGAAGGTGACCGGTTCCCGGCCGTGGCGGCGGTTGATGTACGGGTGCACGGACCCGCCCTGGATCGGGCCGGGCCGGATCAGGGCGACCTCCACGACGATGTCGTAGAACGTGCGCGGGCGCAGGCGCGGCAGGGTGGCCATCTGCGCCCGGGATTCGACCTGGAAAACGCCCACGGTGTCCGCGGCACACAGCAGGTCATAGACCGCGGGGTCATCCTCCGGGAGCTTGTGCAGGGCGAGGTCCACGCCCTCGTGCTCGGCGATGAGTTCGAACGCGATCCGCAGCGCGGTCAGCATGCCCAGGCCGAGCAGGTCGAACTTCACCAGCCCCGCGTCGGCGCAGTCCTCCTTGTCCCACTGCAGGACGGTCCGCCCCTCCATCCGGGCCCACTCCACCGGACAGACCTCGATCACAGGGCGGTCGCACATCACCATCCCGCCGGAATGGATTCCCAAGTGCCGGGGCAACCGCAGGAATCGCTCGGCCAGATCCAGCACCGCGTCGGGGATCTCCCCCGACTCGTCGGCCGCCGGCGGCGCATGCGCCGGCGCGACGTCGTGCGTATTGTCCGTACCGCCCCACAACGCCATCCCGCGCGCCTGCCGGGCAGCGATCTTGGTGACCACCGCGTCGGGATTCGTCGGTTCTGCGGACCCCGGCACAGACCCGGTAGGTTCGGGCCCGCGCAACGACCCCCAGCGTTCGATCGACTTGCTCCACGCGTCCTGCTGCCCCACGTCGTACCCGAGGGCGCGGGCGGCGTCGCGCACCGCGGACCGGGGCCGATAGGAAATGACGTTGGCGACCTGGGCGGCGTGCCGCCGCCCGAACCGCTCGTAGACGTACTGGATGACCTCCTCCCGGCGCACCGACTCGATGTCGATGTCGATATCCGGCGGACCGTCCCGCTCCGGGGCGAGGAACCGTTCGAAGAGCAGATGGTTGCGCACCGGCTCCACGGCGGTGATCCCCAACGCGTAGCACACCGCGGAGTTGGCGGCCGAGCCGCGACCCTGGGCGAGAATCCCCCGCGTGCGGCAGAACTCGACCAGGTCGTGGACGATCAGGAAGTAGCCCGGGAACGTGAGGGTCTCGATGATGTCGAGCTCGTGGTCGAGCTGCGCCCACGCCCCGGGGATCCGTTCGCGCTCGCGCGGCCCGTACCGGTCCCCGGCCCCCCGTTCGACGAGTACCCGCAGCCAGGACGCCTCGGTGTGCCCGGCCGGGACGGGGTACGGCGGCAGTTCGGGCGCGACGAGAGACAGGTCGAAGGCGCACTCGGCGCCGAGGTCCGCGGCGGTGGCCACGGCCTGTGGGTGCCGGCGATGGCGGGCGAGCATCTCGGCGGCGGAGCGCAGGTGCGCGGTCGGCCCTCCGGGCAACCAGCCGTCCATGTCGTCCAGCGAGGAGCGCGCCCGCACCGCCGCGAGCGCGTCGGCGAGATCGGCGTCACGCGGGCGGGCGAAGTGTATGTTCCCGGTGGCAACAAGCGGGAGCCGGGCCTCGGCGGCGAGGTCGGCGAGTGCCGCGCACAGGTCGGCGTCGCGCGGATCGCCGGCGTCGGTGATCTCGACGGCGACGTTGCGGCGGCCGAAGATCGCCGTGAGCCGGTCGAGTTCCGCCCGGGCGGCGGCTCGGCCGTGGGTGGTGAGTTCGCGCCGGACCGCGCCCTTGCGGCAGCCGGTGAGGATGAGCCACTGTCCCTCGGCCTGCTCCCCGAGTTGCTCGAGCCGGTACTCGGCGGCGCCCTTGGCGCCGGTGGCCAGGTGCCCGGTCGCGATGGCGGCGGACAGATTGCGGTAGCCCTGCGGCCCGCGAGCCAGCACAAGCAGGTGCGTGGCGCGAGGGTCCGGAATGCCGGTGGGTGGGTCGAGGACGGGGGCATTCGGCGCCTGTCGGGTCGCTCGGACGGTCCCCGGCGGGATCGGCCCGGTGCCCGACGCCGCGGGCGCGGGCAGGTGGAGTTCCGCGCCGAAGACGGTCGGCAACCCGACGGTGGCAGCGGCCTGCGCATAGCGCACGACGCCGTAGAGCCCGTCGTGGTCGGTGAGCGCGAGCGCGGTCAGCCCCAGTCGCGCCGCCTCGGCCGCCAGTTCCTCGGGATGGGACGCGCCGTCGAGGAAGCTGAATGCGGAGTGGGCGTGCAACTCCGCATAACGACTAGTCATAGTGACCCTCGACGGTCCAGCGACCCTGGGCGCCGGCGAGGAGGAGGCCCTGCCCGTCATCGAGCACCACTTGAAGGTGGACCCGGCGGGCCGGGACCGGGGTCCACCACCGCTCGGCGAGCGGCCACGGGCCGGCCCAGTCCCGCACCGCACGGCGGACGAGGGCGCGCCCGTCCCGATCCGCGCGCCCGTCCCGGTCGCCGGCCGGCGCCGACCCGCCGGCGTTCTTGGGCGCCCAGCACACCGCCGCGGGCGGCGCGCTCATCGCCAGCCGGGCGTCGACGACGACAGGCCGGTCGACGGCGTCGAGAACCTGCACCGGGGCGGGCTCCGGCAGGACGACCGACGGGCGCGGGCTCGGCAACCTGCCGGGCCACGGCAACGCCGGGTCCCGCGGGGACCGCACCTCGTCGCCGAACGCAATGAACTGCACCTGATCGCGGGCGTCCCGGCCACCCTGAAGTCGAACGGTCAGCACGCCGTCGCCGCCGAGGAGACCCTGCACCCGCCCGAGCGCGCGATGCGCCCGCGCGTCCGCACCGGCGGCCGCTCCCCACAGCCGTGGTTGCTCCGCCCCGGCGGGCACGATTTCCTCCCCGGTCAGCCCGAGGTATACCAGCGGCGCGACGCCCGGAACATCCGGCCCCACCCCACCCGGCCCACCGCCCCGACCGGACCCGCCCGGCCCACCGCCCCGACCGGACCCGCCCGGCCCGGCGGCGAGCGCCGCCGAGGTCAGCCAGCCGTCCAGTTGCCAGCGCACCCGGTCGGTGACCCGCGCCACGCTCGCGCCGCCCGGACCGTCCACGCGCCAGGTGCGCTCCAGGTCACCGCCGGCGGCCGTGCGCGCGGTGATCCGGAGCCGGCCGGCGGTCAGCGACCGCCGGACGAGTTGGTCGTGCAGGTCCTCGGCGAGGCGGCGGGCGGCGAAGGTCGCCACGTCCACCCGTTCGGCCGGCGGGTCGAGGTCCGTGCCGACGGCGACGTCGGGCTCGACCCGGCGCCGCGCCGGGGGTCGCAGGTCCTCGCCGCGGGCGAGCCGGTGCGCCCACGCCCCGAGATCGCCGAACCGCGCGGCCACCACCTCGGCAGGCAGGGCACTCAGCGCGCCGAGGGTGTGTACCCCGAGGCGCCCGAGCAGGTGTACCAGGTCATCGACCGCGACGACGTTGCCGGGCGCGGCGTGGGCGAGCACTCCCGCGGCCATCGGGGCGAGGTAGGCGGGCGAACCGTCCGCGGGGACCACCAGGGATTCGCGGGCGGCGAGGACGGCGGCGAGGATGCCGTCCGCCACCCCCACCTGGCAGTCGTGCCCGGTGTGGTCCGCGACCCGGACCACCAGCGCCTCCGCGAGCGCCTCGTCCGACCCGTGGAAGCGGCTCGCCCCGGCGGCCGGCAGCAGCGCCAGGCCCGGCCGGGCAATTTCGAGGCCCGCCACCACGGTCTCGGCGGCGAGGGCCACGGGCTCGAATTCGCGGGCGTCGCGGACATCGTCGACGTCGAGAAGTTCCAGTTCGGGGCAGCATTCGCGGGCCCGACGCCTGCGCATCCCCCGACGCACACCCTGCGCCCGGGCGGTCGCGGAAACAGCGACGATGCGCCGCCCGTCATGCGTAGCGGCGGGCAGGTGTCCGGGCATCCCGCGCGCGGTCATCGCGGCCAGGACGGGCCAGTCCGGCACCCATAGCGCGGCGGTCCGGGTCGTGCCCCGGGTGCCCCGCGTGGCGGTCCGGATCGGGGTGCGGATGTCCCGGGTGGGCGCGGTCGGTTCGCCCCGACCGGTCGACGTGCTCATCCCTACCCGACCAACCGCAACTCACGCCCGAGAAGCTCCGGCTCGAACTCGCTCGTCGGCTCCGCATACGGTTCCGAGTAGGCGAGTCGCTCGCCGCCCACCGGCAGGTCGACCTCCACCGTGACCGATCGCGCCGCGCCCGCCCGCCCGCCGCGTTCCACGCGCAGGGTGCGCCGACGCAGCCAGCCGGCGCCGCGATCGACTCCCGCCCAGGTGCCCTCTCCGGCCGTCAGGACGACGTGTGCCCCGGGCCAGGGGCAGGCGGATACCAGCGTCGCCCCGCGTTCGCGGGCGCGGGCGAGCAGCCGCCGGCGGTCGGAATCGAGCAACGGGGCGTCGGGTCCCACCACCACGATGTCGACGCCGTCCACGAGCGCCGCGACGACCGCCGCCGCGTCCGGGCCGGGGCGCGGGACGACCGCGAGGCGGTCGAGGTCCACCCCTGCGTCGACGGCGGCGAGGACCCCCAGGGCCGGGAACCCGACCACCGCCGACCACGCGCCCGCTCCGGAAGGACCGGTCAGGAGGGTGAGCAGGAGGGCGGTGGACCCCCGGACCTCCACCGCCGTCCCGCGCTGGAGCGCGCCGAACGGAAGCAGCGGGGCGAGGACCTCCGGGACGGGCCAGAACCGTTCGTGAGTGGATTCATGGGTGGGTTCACGGGTGGGTTCACGGGCGGTTTCATGGCTGCGGCGGCGCGCCGGTTCGCCGTTCCCGGGTCGGATCGGGCGGGTGGCTCGCACCCCGATCTCGCGCTCCACCCGCCGCAGGAGCGCCCGGGCCGCCGCCGTGCGGTCCAGGACCGAATGCTCAGCAAGCGGCGCGGGACCCCGCCGGGAAGCGGCGGGCGAAGTGGCAAGCCCGAACGCGTCGTCGACCGACGTCACCTCGACCAGCGTCACCCCGCACCTCACCTTCATCGAACACGATCGAACACCTGTTCGAATCCAGTACACGCCCCGCTCCGGTGGATGTCAACCGCGCTGAGGGCGAAGGCCGGTTCGTCACTGCCCCGTGGTGGACCCCCGGACCACGAGCTCGGGCGCCAGCACCCGCGAGGTCACCTGCTCGCCCGTCAAACGGGCGAGCAGGGTCTCCATCGCGAGCCGTCCCATCTGGTGCATGGGCGAGCGCACCGTGGTGAGCGGGATCGTGACGGACACGGCGAGCGGCGTGTCGTTATACCCGACGAGCGCCACGTCATCCGGGATGACCAGGCCCTTCTCGCGGAGCACGCCCATCGCCCCCAAGGCCGCGAAGTCGTTGGTGGCAAACACGGCGTCGGGGTAGGGCCGCTCCGCGAACAGGCGTTCGGCCCCCTGCCGCCCCGCATCGGCGTCGAAACCGCCCCGCGCGATCCGGTGTTCGGGCACGTGGACACCGGCGGCGGCAAGCGTGCTCACCAGGCCCTTGGTGCGTTCGACCCCGGTCGAGGCGAACGACTGGCCGGCCAGGACCGCGATGTCACGTCGGCCGAGCGCAAGCAGGTGTTCGGCGACGAGCCGGCCGCCCATGAGATCGTCGCAGGTGATGGACACGTGCGTCCCGGAGCGCCGCGAGGCGAGCACGAACGGCACCTCGGCCCGCGCGAGTTCGGCCAGGTAGCCGTCGTCCATGTGGGCGTCGCCGAAGATCATCCCGTCGACCCGGCGGTCGAGCATCTTCTGCGTACGGCTGCGGCGAAAATCCGGCCGGTCGAAGGAGTTCGTGACGAACGTCGAGATGTCGTGCTCGGCGGCGGCTTCCTCGATGCCCTCGTAGACGGTCGCGAGCACGAAGTCCTGCAGGCGCGGAACGAGGACGCCGACGACGTCGGAGCGGGCGGTCCGCAGGCTCGCCGCGTGCGGGTTGCGGTGGTAGCCGCCGTCCTTGGCGGCCTGGCGAATCGCCGCGACCGTCTCGCTGGAGGCCCACCGCTGCGGGTCGGACTCGTCCTGCCGAAGCACCCGCGAGACAGTTGCCACACTCACGCCGACGCGTTCGGCGATCATTCGCTGCGTCATGGGTCGCCGGGCCATGTACGCATCATCTCATTTCGGCTCAAGGAAGAGATCCAGGACGTCCATCCCTGGGCAGCCCCGGCGGGCCCGGCCTCGGCGCCGGCCCCCGGCAGGTCAGCTGCACAATCGATTGCCGCAAACGATTGACGTAATCGATTGTGTGCCCATACTATCGGCCGGAACGGTGACCGCGCGACCCGCACCCACCGCCCTGTCAAGTACCTGACCCCAGACACAGCGACGTGTCACGGAAGGTGCCCCATGCCTCGCATCGCAGTTCTCGCCACAGGCGGAACCATCTCCTCGCGGAGCGGCCCGAGCGGTTCCGTGGCCGCCGACTCCGCGGCCATGCTCGTCGACCACGCCGACGCCGGCGGCGTCCACGTGGAGTCCCACGACGTCCTGTGCCTGAATTCCTACAACTCCACCATGAGCGACCTGGCCGCGATCACTCGGGAGATTGCCGCCCACCTCGCCCGCCCCGACGTCGACGGCGTCGTCGTCACCCACGGGACGGACACCACCGAGGAGTCCGCCTACCTCGCCGATCTGGTGCACGGCGATCCCCGCCCGGTCGTTTTCACCGGCGCCCAGCGCGGCGCCGACCACCCGTACGCCGACGGGCCGGGCAACCTCGCCGACGCGATCGCCGTGGCGGCCAGCCCCGAAGCGCGGGGCAAGGGCGTGCTGGTCAGCTTCGCGGGCTCCATCCACGCTGCCCGGGGCGTCCAGAAAGCGCACACCATCGCCCTCGACGCGTTCTCCGGCCGCAGCGACGGGCCGGTCGGCACCGTCGTCGCGGGCACCGTGCGGTTCGACGCCACGCCGATCCGGCAGCCGCCGCTGCCCGCGCCGTCGGATGCCTTCGGCTCCGTCAATGTCCCCGCGGTGCTCACCTACCCGGGCTGCGGCGCCGGCCAGGTCGCCGCGTGCGTCGCCGGCGGGGCGCAGGGGCTCGTCATCGTCGGGACCGGGGCCGGCAACCCCAACGCCGACATCGTCGATGTCATTCGTGACGCCACCGCCCGCGGAGTCCTCGTCGCGCTCGGCACGCGGGTCGGCAGCGGCCCCGTGGTACCGATCTACGGCGGCGGCGGAGCCCGGGACGCCGTCGGCGCGGGCGCCGTCGCGCTCGGGGGCCTGCCTGCGAGCCAAGCTCGCATGCTCATCGCCTTGCTGCTCGACCATTACCCACCGGACGAGGCTCGCGCCCGCCTGGTCGACCGGTGCGGGTCTTACTGACCGCACTCACCGCGGACCCGATCCGCACCCCCCCACGGACCCACCCAGAAGGGCCCGGGTACCGCCCGTGCCCCGAACGAAAGGAAAGACCGTGACCAAAGAAATCTTCGTGGCGTACGGCATCGACGTCGACGCGATCGGCGGCTGGCTCGGCTCGTACGGCGGAGAGAACTCCCCCGACGACATCTCGCGCGGCGCCTTCGCGGGCGAGGTCGGCGTCCCCCGGCTCAACGAGTTCCTCCGCCGGCACGAGCTGCCGTCGACGTGGTTCTGGCCGGGCCACTCCATCGAGTCGTTCCCGGAGCAGTTCGATCAGGTCGTGGCCGCCGGCCACGAGATCGGGCTGCACGGCTACAGCCACGAGAACCCGCTCGCGATGACCCCGCAGCAGGAGACCGACATCCTCGACCGCTGCATCGAGCTCATCGAGACCCGCACCGGCAAGCGGCCGACCGGTTACGTGGCGCCCTGGTGGGAGTTCTCCCCGGTGACGAACGAGCTGCTGGTCGAGCGCAAGATCCGTTACGACCACTCGCTCATGCACCGCGACTTCACGCCCTACTACGTCCGCGTCGGCGACTCGTGGAGCACCATCGACTACGACCAGCCGGCCGACACCTGGATGAAGCCGTACGTCCGCGGCCAGGAGACCGACCTCATCGAGATCCCGGCGTCGTGGTACCTCGACGACCTCCCCCCGATGATGTTCATCAAGGCGAGCCCCAACAGCCACGGTTTCGTCAACCCCCGTGACATCGAAGAGCTGTGGCGCGACCAGTTCGATTGGGTCTACCGCGAGATGGACTACGCCGTCTTCACCATGACGATCCACCCCGACGTCTCGGGCCGCCCGCAGGTCCTCGGCATGCACGAGCGCCTCGTCGAGCACATCAACTCCCACGAGGGCGTCCGTTGGGCGACCTTCGACGAGATCGCCCTGGACTTCCAGCAGCGGTTCCCCCGCACCACCACCTGACCCTGTCCCCACGCCGAAAGGCAATCCGCCATGAGCGACACTTCTCGCGCGACCCCCGGCCTCCGCGCCGTCGGAGTTCACGAGACGCGCAAGGCCACGGCCATCGCGTTCTTCGCCTGGACCGTCGCCGTCTACGACTTCATCCTCTTCGGCACCCTGCTGCCGGACATCAGCGACGCCTTCGACTGGAGCACCAGCCACGCGTTGCTGATCTCCACCTTGGTATCGGTCGGGGTGTTCATCGTCTTTATGTTCGTCGGTCCGCTGGTTGACAAGCTCGGCCGGCGCAAGGGCATGATCACCTCGGTGACGGGCACGGCGCTGTCGTCGGCCGCGACGGCCGCCACGATGAGCGGCGCCTACCTCGTCGGGGTCCGCTCCGTGTCCGGCCTCGGCCTGGCCGAACAGTCCGTGAACGCCACCTACCTCAACGAGCTGTACGCGCTCACCGAGGACAAGAAGATCAAGCGCAACCAGGGCTTCGTCTACTCCATCGTGCAGACGGGGTGGCCGCTCGGCGCCCTGCTCGCCGCCGGGTTCGTCGCGATCGTCATCGCGATCTTCGGTGAGGACTCCTGGCGGATTGCCTTCGCGTTGGCCACGATTCCCGCCCTGCTGATCGCCCTGTGGTGTCGCTCCCTGAAGGAGAGCCCGCAGTTCCTGATGCAGCAGCAGATTCGGCAGTTGCGCAAGGACGGCAACGTGACCGAGGCCACCCGGCTGGAGCGCGTCCTCGGCCTCGACAGCGACGAGCGGGCCGCGCCGTTCAAGCGCATCTTCCAGGGCAAGCACCTGCGGAACACGATCGTGCTGTCCTTGGCCTGGCTGTTCAACTGGTTCGGCATTCAGACGTTCTCCGTGCTGGGCACCACGGTGCTCCAGGAGGGCAAGGACATCCCGGCGCAGAACGCGCTGATGCTCGTGGTCGTCTCGAACATCGTCGGGGCGCTGGGCTATCTCACGGCCGGGTTCCTGGGCGATCGCCTGGGCCGCAAGAAGGTCATCTCCGGTGGCTGGATGCTCGGTGGGCTCTGCTTCGCGATCATGCTCCTGGGCCCGAGCAGCACCGGATTCGTCCTCGTCACCTACATGGCCGGCCTGTTCTTCCTGCTCGGCCCGTACGCGGCGATCATGTTCTTCCAGGCCGAATGCTTCGACACCGACTGCCGGGCCACCGGGTCCACCTTCATCGGTGCCATGAGCCAGCCCGGCGCCATCGTCGGGGGTTTCATCCTCACCGGCATGACCGCGGCGTCGATCACCTTCTCCACCGCCGCGCTGGTGGTCGGTGCCCTCGGGACGTTCGTGTCCGGCATCGTCATGCTCGCCGCCAAGCACATCGCGCCGGCCCAGCACGACGCCGGAGCCGACTCCCTGCTCCACGAAGGGGTGCCGATGGTTCCCCTGCACCACGGCGATCTCAAAGAGATGGAGGATGCATCATGACCGACACGCCGGTCACCGTCATCACCGGGGCCGCCTCGGGGATCGGGCGGGCCGCCGCCCAGGTGCTCGCCGAGCGGGGTGACCGAGTAGTCATCGGGCACTACCCCGGCGATCCCCACGACGCCGGCGCCACCCTCGACCTGGTTCGCCAGGTCGGGGGCGAGGGGATCATCGTCGACCTCGACGTGACGAGCACGCAGTCGGTGAACAGCTTCGTCGAAACTGCCCTCGACACCTACGGCCGGGTGGACCACGCCGTGGCCAACGCAGGGATCCTGCGGCGGGCGGTCTTCGAGACAATGACCGACGAGGAGTGGGACGAGGTCCTCCAGGTCGACCTGCACGGCGTCATGCGGGTCGCCCGGGCCGCCGCCCCGCACCTGCCCTCGGGCGGTTCGATCGTGGCGATCTCCTCGATCGCCGGCGGCGTGTACGGGTGGCAGGAGCACGTGCACTACGCCACGGCGAAGGCCGGCGTGATCGGCATGGTGCGCTCCCTGGCTGTCGAGTACGGCCCGCGCGGAGTGCGCGCGAACGCGATCATTCCCGGGCTGATCGAGACGCCGCAGTCGCTCGACGCGGTCAACTCCCTGGGTCCCGACGGCCTCAAGGCCGCCGGGGACTACATCCCGTGGGGTCGGGTCGGCCGGCCCGAGGAGGTCGCGACCGTCATCGACTTCCTCACCTCGGCGGCGGCGAACTACGTCAGCGGCCAGGCGATCACCGTCGACGGCGCCCTGACCGTCGCCATGCGGGACTAGGAGGTGGCGATGCCGGTCGATTTCACGCGGCCCGGCGCCCTCGTGGGCCGGACCGCCCTCATTACCGGTGCCGGCAGCGGCATCGGGCGGGCCGTCGCCGAACTCTTCGTGCGCGAAGGCGCGCGGGTGGTCGTCGCCGACCGCAACGACGGCGTCCGCGACGTCGCGGCGACCATCGGGGCGCACGGCGCGTTGGTCTTCGACGCCACGGACGAGGCGGCCGTCGGCAGCGCAGTGCAGGCGGCCGAGGCGATCCTGGGCCGCATCGACACGCTCGTCACGTCGCACGGCATCCTCACCGAGGCGCCGTTGGCCGAGATGAGCCTGGCCCGGTGGGACGAGACGATCAGCACCGACCTCACGAGTGTGTTCCTGCTGTGCCGGGCGGTTCTGCCGGGCATGCTCGAACGCCGCGACGGGCGCATCATCAACGTCGCGTCCCAGCTCGGGATCAAGGGCGGGGTCGGGTTGGCCCACTACTGCGCGGCGAAGGCGGGCGTCATTGCGCTCACCAAGTCGCTCGCGCTGGAAGTCTCGGGGCAGGGCGTCCTGGTGAACGCCGTCGCCCCGGGGCCGATCGAGACGCCCCTCGTCGCCGGGATCAGCGCGGACTGGAAGAAGGCCAAGCGCGCCGAGTTGCCGCTCGGCCGGTTCGGGGTGGTCGAGGAGGTGGCGCCCACTGTGGTGCTCCTCGCGTCGAACCCCGGCGGCAACCTGTACGTCGGGCAGACCCTCGGTCCCAACTCCGGGGACGTGATGCCCTGATGTGCGGCGGCTGCGGCAGCCATGCCACCGACCCGATATCGGCCGTCCTGCGCGGAAGTTACGCCCGCCTCGTCGTCGCCAAGTTCTGCTCGGACTTGTGCGACGCCGTTCGGGTGCGCGGCGGGGCGACCGGGTGGATGGTGACCTGCCGCAGCCGGCATCCCATTGCGGCCGGCTCCGTCGGTGAGTTGGCCCGGGCGGTCGCGGGCGGGGTTGCGGCGAGCGCCGCTACCCCGCCCGAGTTCGCCGACCTGGTGACCGCCACGGTGGGGCGCCAGCCGCCCCACCGGGCGATCCCGGTGCCGGAATTCTGGGCGATCGGCGCCCCGACGAGGTGGATCTACGAGTTGACCGCCCACGCTCTCCTGCATGCCGCGTCCCCCGGCGGCGCGCCCCCCGACGGCGCGCCGCCGCGCGGCCGAACTCGGGGTTAGAGATTGCGCGGATAGGTGTGGGCACCTGTGGGCGACCGCTGCGATGGCGCCGACCGCGGCGGCTCTATCTCGCGCGCCCCACCTCTGCCACGCGCGGCGGCCACCGTCACCCGCACCCCACCGGAGCACCCTCGCCGGCCGCCGGGCGAACCACCCGCCGCAACCTCAACGCCCACGACCACGAACCCCGGAATCCATCATCCAGCGCGCCGAGTCAGTACCGTGCGCGCCGAGTCAGTACCGTGCGCGCCGAGTCAGTACCGTGCGCGCCGAGTCAGAACCCTGCGCGCCGAGTCAGAACCCTGCGCGCCGAGTCAGAACCCTGCGGCTGTTCGGCGCTCGTTTTCCCGGCGTGTCGGTACTTCCCGGGCGGCTCAAGTACTGACTCGGCGGCTCAGGTACTGACTCGCCGCGCACGGTACTGACTCGGCGGCTCAGGTACTGACTCGCGACGCACGAACCGGGCCACCTGATGCCCGCACTACCACGCCACGCCGAACCACCCCTCCGCGCGATCTCTGAGTTGCAGTTTCGGGGCAGCAACGGCTCACGAGTTCGGCCAGAAGCGGGCGGGCGGGGCCTCGCCGGTGCTCGCGCTTCGCGTCCCGACCAGGCACCATGGCCCCATGGAACTCGACTCGCGACCCCTCGCCCCCGAGCCCTACGACCTACTGCCCAAGACCCCCGGCTTTACCCTGACCAGCGCCGACATCGCCGACGGCGCCCCGGTCGCCCAGGAATTCGTCGCCGCCGGGGGGAACACCTCCCCCGCGCTCGACTGGAGCGACTTCCCACCCGAGACCAGGTCCTTCCTGGTGAACTGCTTCGACCCGGACGCGCCCACCCCGGCCGGCTTCTGGCACTGGACCGTCGCCGACATCCCCGCCGACGTCACCTCCCTGCCGCGCGGCGCCGGTTCGCTCGCCGGCGATTTGCCCGCACCCGCCTTCACCACCCGCAACGACGACGGCACCAAGGGCTACAGCGGTTGCGCCCCGCCCGCGGGCGACCGTCAGCACCGGTACGTTTTTGCCGTCCACGCCCTGGACGTGGCCTCGCTCGCCGACACCGCCCGGCTCGGCCCGGACACTCCCCCGACGGCGGTCGCCTTCAACGCGCTCTTCCACACCATCGCCCGCGCCACCCTGACGCCCGTCTACCGTCAGGCCTGACCCGGCGTCGGACGCCATCCCGTCCGAGTCCCCGACACAACTCCCCAACCGCGAAAGGCGCCGATGAGCACCGCCCTCCCTGTCCTCGGCAACCTCGCCTGGGTGCCCGCCTGCGCCCACCTCGACCTGGTCGCGCCGGCGACGGCGGCCGCCCTCGCGGCGTGGGCCGATGCCGACCCGCGGGTCGCCGACCAGGTCGCCGTCGTCGAGATCGACCCGAATCTGGCCGACACCGACGCCCTGACCAGCGCCTACGACCTGCCGCTCGGCTCGTCGGCAAACTGCGTCGTCGTCGCGGGCAAGCGGGCGGGCGAGGAGCGGATCGCCGCGGCGGTCGTGCTCGCCACCACCCGGGCGGACGTCAACTCGCGGATCAAGGCTCTGCTCGACGTGCGCAAGGCATCCTTCCTGTCGGTCGACCGCGCGACCGCCGAATCCGGCATGGAGTACGGCGGGATCACCCCGGTGGGCCTGCCCGACGCGTGGCGGATCCTCGTTGACGCGCGCGTCGTCGGGCCGGGCGCCCTGGCGCTGATGGGCAGCGGCGTGCGGCACTCCAAGCTGCTCATGCCCGGCGAGTTGCTGGCGGCGATGCCCGGCGTCGAGGTCATTCCGGATCTCGCCGTCCCGCTCGCCCCCTGACCTGCCGCCGCGCCGGCCGGGTGGCCGCGCCGGCCGGCGCCGGGTTACCGCTTCAGCCGCCGCAGCGCGTTGCGCGCCACCTGCTGCTGCCACGTCGCCGCCCGCTGCGTGCGGTCCCGTCCGACGAAGCTGACCAGCCAGTGCAGCAGCGTCGCGACCCGGTTCTTGAAGCCGACCAGGTACACCAGGTGCACGCCCAGCCACAGGAGCCAGGCGGGCAGTCCGGAGGTCTCCAGCGGCCCGAGCTTGGCGACGGCGTGGAACCGCGCCACGGTCGCCATGGTTCCCTTGTCGCGATACCGGAACGGCTCGTCGTCGGGCTCGCCGCGCAACCGGGCGACGATCCGGCCGGCCGCGAACTCCCCACTCTGCATGGCCAGTTGCGCGACCCACGGGTAGCCGCCGAGCGCCATGGCGTCCCCAACCACGAAGACTTCCGGGTGCCCCGGCAGCGTGCAGTCCGGTTTCACCTGGATCCGCCCCGCGCGATCCGTCTCCGCCCCCGATTGCTCGGCCAACGCCCGCGCCAGCGGGGACGCGCCCACGCCCGCGGCCCAGATCTTGCAGCCGGCGGGCAGTCGGGTGCGCTCGCCGGCGTCGTCCTCGACGACGACGGACTCGGCGTCGACGTCGACGACCTTGCGTCCGAGCCACAACTCGACGCCCAAGCTCTCCAGCCGGCGGGCTGCGGCGTCGGCCAGCTTCTTCGAGTAGCCCGGCAGGACCTGCCGCACGGGGTCGATGACGACGATGCGGTTGCGCGCCGGATCGATGCGGCGGAATGCGCCCGGCAGGGTGCGGCGGGACAGTTCGGCAATCTGCCCGGCCAGTTCGACGCCGGTCGCCCCCGCCCCGACGACGACGAACGTGAGCAGCCGGTCGACCGTCGCCTGGTCCGGCGCGATTTCGGCGAGTTCGAACGCGCCGAGAATGCGCGCCCGCACCTCGAGCGCGTCGTCGAGGCTCTTCATGCCGGGCGCGTGCTCGGCGAAGCCGTCGTGGCCGAAATACGACTGGCCGGACCCGGCGGCGACGATCAGACTGTCGTACCCCGTCCGCAGCGTGCCGAGCGGCGAGGTGGAGGTGACCTCGCGGGCCGCCAGGTCGATGCCGGTGACGGTACCGAGCAGGACCCGCGCGTTGCGCTGGTGCTTCAGGACGTCCCGCGTGGCCGGGGCGATCTCGCCGGAGGACAACACCCCCGTGGCCACCTGGTAGAGCAACGGCTGGAACAGGTGATGGTTGGTCGTGCTGATCAGGGTCAGCCGGACCGGCGCCCGGGCGAGCGCCTTGGCGGCGAACAGGCCGCCGAACCCCGACCCGACGATGACGACATGATGCAGCGTCTCTGCCATCGCTCGACGCTAGGGCCGGGCGGTGCCGCACGCCCGCCGACGTCAGCGGACCCCCTGGCCGGCACCCGGACGCAGGTCGAGCCGCCGCAGCAGCTGGGCGTTGAGCGCGACCACCACCGTCGAGAGCGACATCAGGATCGCCCCCACCGACATGGGCAGCACAAACCCGATCCCTGCCAAAACGCCGGCCGCCAACGGAACGGCCGCCAGGTTGTACCCCGCCGCCCACCACAGGTTCTGCTTCATCTTCCGGTAGCTCGCCCGGGAGAGTTCGATGACGGACAGCACCGAGCGGGGATCGTCGCCGGCGAGGATCACCCCGGCCGACCCGATCGCGACGTCGGTTCCGGCGCCGATCGCGATGCCGACGTCGGCCCGGGCCAGAGCCGGCGCGTCGTTCACGCCATCGCCCACCATGGCGACCGTGCGCCCTTCCACCTGAAGCTGCGCGACGCGGGCGGATTTGTCCTGCGGCCGTACCCCGGCGAAGACCCGCCCGATGCCGAGGTCGTCGGCGACGGTCCGGGCGACCGCGGCCTCGTCGCCCGTGATCATCACCACCTCGATCCCCCGGCGATGCAGGCCGTCGACGGCGGCACGGGATTCCGGGCGCACCTCGTCGGCGAGCTTGAGGGCGCCGACGACGACGCCGTCGCGCACCACGTGGAGGACGATCGCCCCCTCCCGGCGCCACGAGTCGACGCGCCGCCGGGCTCGGCGGCCCGGGTCGGGGTCTGTGGTTCGGGCGCCCTCGGTTCGGGCGCCCTCGGCGCCGACCTCCGCGAGCAACCGCGGGCCACCGACCCGGACCTGATGCCCGTCGACCGTCGCGGTGACCCCGACCGCCGGCGCCGCGACGAAGCGCGAGGCGACCGGAACCGCCGTCGCGCGCTCGCGGGCGGCGCGGACGATTGCCCGAGCCAGGGGGTGCTCGCTGTCGGCCTCGGCCGCGGCGGCCAGGCCGAGCACCTCGTCCGCGGCCAGATCGGCGAGCGGCATCAGCTCCGCGACCACGGGCTCACCCCTGGTCAACGTTCCGGTCTTGTCGAACAGGACCACGTCGACCGTGCGCATTGCCTCCAGGGCGAGTCGGTCCTTGACCAGTACGCCGCCGCGAGCCGCGCGTTCGGTGGCGATCGCGACCACCAGCGGGATCGCCAGGCCGAGCGCGTGCGGACAGGCGATGACGAGCACGGTGATCGTCCGCATCACGGCAGCGTCCGGGTCCCCGAGCGCGACCCAGACCACCGCGGTCAGGACTGCGGCGACGACGGCATACCAGAACAGCCACGCGGCGGCGCGGTCGGCGAGCCGCTGCGCCCGCGACGACGAGTTCTGTGCCTCACTCACCAGCCGCCGGATGCCGGCCAGCGCCGTCGCGTCACCGGTCGCGGTCACCTCGACGCGCAGGCCGGAATCCGTCGCGACCGTCCCTGCCGTGACCGTGTCGCCGACGCCGCGCGGAACGGGGCGCGACTCCCCGGTCAACATGGACTCGTCCAGTTCGGCCCGGCCCTCGACGACCCGGCCGTCCGCCGGGATGCTCCCGCCCGGCCGGACCAGGACGACGTCGCCGGTCCTCAACTCCGCGAGCGGGACGGCGATAATCTCCTCGCCCTCCAGCCGCTCGGCCTCATCCGGCAGAAGCGCGGCGAGTGAGTCGAGAGCGGACGTGGTGCGCGCCAGGGAACGCATCTCGATCCAGTGGCCGAGCAGCATGATCACAATCAGCAGCGCGAGTTCCCACCAGAACTCCAGCGCGTGGTGCAGCAGCCCGAGGCTCGCCCCCCACGACGCGAAGAACGCGACGGTGATGGCCAGGGCGACCAGGAGCATCATCCCCGGCGCCCGGGCCCTGATCTCGGCCACCGCGCCGGTCAGGAACGGCTTGCCGCCCCACAGGTACATCACCGTCCCGAGCGCCGGCGCGACCCAGGCCGTTCCGGCCGGGACGTCGTAACCGATGAGCATGGCGAACATGCTGGAGAACGCGATCACCGGCCCGGCCAGGACGAGGTTGATCCAGAACAGCCGGCCGAACTGGGCGGCGTGGTCACCGTGGCCCCCGGCGTGGTCACCGTGGCGCGCGGCGTGGTCGTTGTGGTCGTGGTCGCGCGATCGACCACCGACGGTCGGGACGGGCCGGGGCGGTTCCGCCAGGTGGGACCGCCCGTGCGAGTCGGCCGCAGGCTGAGCGTTCACGATGATCCTCCCAGTCGGCGCGGGCTGTGCGCTCGCCGGCTCGCGAGCGGCACTACTCCTGCCAACCACGATACCCCTGGGGGGTATTCCCGCCCGGACGACTGGCGTAAGTGATTCCGGATTGCGGCCGTCTTCGGGGGTAAGGAGTTGCCCGCCGGCCGCAGCAGACTCCGAATGAGTGGACGCGTCGCCGCCCGACACGGGATGACGCGAGGTAGAGCCGCGCCGTGCGAGGTAGAGCCGTGCCGCGCCCGAAACGCCGGTCCGGCGACGCCACGGATCTACCGCGGCCTGATCTGGAACTCGCGCACCCACGCGGCGCCGCGGGTCCGGGCGGTTCAGGGCTGCGCCCTCACGACTCCGACCGACCGGTGCGCCAGTAGCCCATGAACGCGACGTTGCGCCGGTCCAGGCCGAGGTCCGCGACCAAATACCGGCGCAGCGAGCGGATGACGCCGGCCTCCCCCGCCAGCCAGGCGTAGAGCGGCGGCCGGCCGGCGTCGGCGTCGGCCACCGCAGGCGGCACCTCCCAGAGCACATCGCGGTCGACGTCGACCTCCGGCAGCGACTGCCCGTGGCCCGAGGCCGCCCCGGACAACCGGTTCGCGGCGGCCTGCACGGCCGGCACGAGCAATTCGCCGAAGCCGAGACCCTCCCGGGCGAGCCACGTCACCCGCACGCCCGCCGGCGCGTTGAGTTCCACGGCCGGTCGCCGGTGAGGGCGCGCCGCCCCGGCGCCGTCCGGCGCCGTCCCCACGGCACCCCGGTCCGCGGCGAGCGGCACTTCCAGCAGGACTTCGCCGACGGCGTCGTCGGGCAGGGACTCGCAGATCGCGGCAATCGCGGGCGCAGCGGTCTCGTCGCCCGCAACCAGCAGCGGCGCACCGGTGGGCGCCCGGAACTCGATGCCGCTGGGCGGGGCGTCGAAGCGCGCGTTCTGGCCGACAATCACCAACGGGTCACCGGGCCGGGCGGCGCGCGCCCAGCGCGAGGCCGGCCCGGCATCGCCGTGCAAGGCGATGTCGATGTCGATCTCCCGCGCCTCGGGCCGGGCGGCCCGGATGGTGTAGGTCCGCAGCGGCCCCCGCAGTTCTTCGGGCAGCGCCCGCCACGCCGTGTACCAATCGACCGAGCGGCCCAGGCCCTCCCAGCCCCCCGCGGGCGACGGCAGGATCAGCTTGATTCGCTGGTCGCGCCCGCCCGCAAGGATCTCGTCGAGGTCCGCCCCGACCAGGGTGATCCGGCGGAACGAGGGGGACAGCGCGACAGCACGGGCGACGACGACGTCGAACAGTCGCCACGGCGACGCGATGAGCATCGACGTCGAAGACACCGGGCTCCTTTCGGGTCAGTTTCGAGGCAAGTTTCGAGCCAGCCAGAGCGAGCCGAGGCAGTGGCGCGCTCTGAAAGGTTAGCCTTACCTTACTTCACTGTCGAGGGCGATCCGTCGAGGTTGTCGATCACCGGGGCCAGAAGGTAGTATCTGCGTGTGAGCGAAGATACGAAGATGTGCAGGTTCGATGTCGACAGCCCTTACATCGAGGCCGCAGCCGAGGTGTTCGGCCTCTTGTCCGACCCGACCAGGATCCGCATCATCGTTGCGCTGCGAACGGGCGAACTGCCCGTCCACCGCCTGGCCGAACTCGTGGCGAAGTCGCCGACGGCGGTCTCCCAGCACCTCGCGAAGCTGCGGATGGGGCGGATGGTGACCGCCCGCCGCGAGGGCAATCTGATCTACTACCGGCTGACCGACGAGCACGCGCGCACGCTGGTGGCGCAGGCCGTCTTCCAGGCCGAGCACGTCGTCGATCCGCGCCCCACCCACCATCGAGTCGCCATGTGTCCGGCACCCCGAGCCGCGGCGGACCCAGCCGCCCCCGAACCGGCCGCCCCCGCCGAACCGGCCGAGTCAGAACCCGCGCCGATCGAGGCGCGGGCATGAGTGCCCAGGCCGTGGCGGGCCCGCCCGCCGAGACGGCCCAGCGCCCGTCGGGCGAGGACCGGCTCCGGCATCGGCTCGACAAGGGCGACCTCGTCCGCACGGTCTTCGTCGGGGGCTGCGCCGCGGCGGTCGGGGCCGGCGTGACCTGGCCGTGGCCGGCTGTTCCCCTGGTCGCCGTCGTCGGCCTGATTGTGGGCTGCCTGCCGATCCTGACCGAGGCCTGGCAGGACGTGCGCGGGCGCCGGATGAGCATGGAACTGTCCATGCTCATTGCGATCGCGGCCGCCGCCGCGATCGGCGAGTGGCTGACCGCACTGGTCATCACGGCGTTCGTGCTGGCGGCGGAGATCCTCGAGGACCTGTCCATGGATCGCGGCCGAGACGCGCTCACGGACCTGATGTCGTTCCTGCCGACGTCGGTGACCGTCCGCACCGAGGCCGGGACCGTCCCACTGCCGCTGTCCGAGTTGACGCCAGGACGGATCGTTGTGCTCTCCCCCGGGGCGAAGGTTCCGGTCGACGGCGTCGTCATCGCCGGTCGGTCCAGCCTCGACGAGTCGAGAATCACCGGGGAATCGCTACCGGTCGAGGTGCAGCCGGGCAACCGCGTCTACGCGGGCTCGATCAACCACCTCGGCGGGCTCGAGGTGCGCGCGGAGCGCGTCGGGGCGCAGTCCTCGTACGGGCAGATCGTCGAGGCGGTCCGGGCGGCCCAATCGACGCCCGCGCCGGCGCAGCGGCTCGCGGACCGGTTGGCGGGGTACATCGTGTACGTGGCGCTCGGCGCGGCCGCGCTCACGTGGATCCTCAGCCGGGACCTGACGGCGACGATCTCTGTCGTCGTCGTGGCGGGGGCGTGCGGGATTGCGGCGGGCACGCCGCTCGCCATCCTCGCCGCCATCGCCCGGGCGGCCCGCACGGGCGTATTCGTCAAGGGCGGGGCACATCTGGAAGCGCTCTCGGCGGTCGATACGGTTGTCTTCGACAAGACCGGCACCCTCACGCAGGGCAGCCCGGAGGTCGTGGGCGTCCGGCCCGCCGCCGGCTCTGCGGCCGACGACGTGCTCCGGCTCGCCGCCGCCGCCGAGTCCTACTCCGAGCACCCCCTCGGCCGCGCCATCGTTGCCCAGGCGCGGGCCCGCGGGCTGGCCGTCGCACCGGCCGACGACTTCGAATACCGGCCGGGGCTCGGCGTGAGCGCGGTCGTGGCCGGGCGCCGGATCGACGCCGGCACGGTCGACCTCGTCCCGGCTGCGGGGGTCGGGGCCGCGATGTCCCGAGCCCAAGACGGGTCGGCCGGGTCGAATGCCCCGGCCGCGAAGGCCGGCGCAGGCCCGGCGACCTCGGTCCACGTGGCCGTCGACGGCGGTTACGCCGGCACCATCGCGCTGGCGGACGGCGTGCGCGACTGCGCCCGGGACTGCGTCCAGGCGCTGCACGGGCTCGGCCTGCGCGTCCTCATGCTCACCGGTGACCGCCGCGAGACGGCCGAGGCCATCGCCCGCGACCTCGGCATCGACGACGTCCGGGCCGAACTCCTGCCCGCCGGGAAACAAGCCGCGGTGGCCGCCGAACGCTCGGCTGGGCACCGGATCGCCATGGTCGGCGACGGCGTGAACGACGCCCCCGCGCTCGCGGCGGCCGACGTCGGAATCGCCATGGGCAGCGGAACGGAGATCGCCCGGGAAAGCGCCGACGTCGTCCTCATCGGCTCGGACCTGGGCGACCTCGCCCGAACCCTCGTCATCGCCCGGCGCGCGCGACGGATCATCATGGCGAACTTCGTCGGCACCCTCGTGGTGGATCTGGCCGGCATTCTCTTGGCGGCCGTCGGCGTGCTCGGTCCCGTCCCGGCGGCGCTGGTGCACGTCACCAGCGAGACAGCCTTCATCCTCAACTCGGCCCGACTGATCCCGGCCCGGCGCCGGGAGCGCTGACCGGTCGCCCGCCGGTGGCGGGGCCACGACCCGCGTGTTCTCACCGGGACCCGACGGCAGGGTTCGGCTGCTCGGTCGGCGCCGGCGCGACGTATTCGTGCATCAGGCTGGTGACGGCCGCGATGTGGTCGAAGTCGTGATCCGCCGTCAGGACCGTCGCATCGTTCACGATGGCGTACCCGGCGACGAGGATGTCCAGGGCGCCCGCCGCGCGGACGAGTCCCGCATTCCACAGGGCGTTCTGAATGTCGAGCACCAGCGACTCGTCGGGCGCGTGCTCCAGGGGGAATCCGAGCGAGATCTGTTCCCGGTAGTGCGCATGTTCCGTAGGCGTGCGGGTGCTGTGACAGAACTCCAGCACTTGCGGTGCACAGGTGACGAAAAGATCCGCCGGCGCGCGCTCGATGCGCCGCAGCCGCGCGGCAACGGCCGGGTCGCCGGCCGCCAACCTGGCCCAGACGGAGTTGTCGACCAGGTAGTCCGTCACGAGACGGGAGGCGCGGTCGACGGCGGCGCGACGACGGGCGCGTCGAGTTCCGTCGGCAGGTCGGCCAGCGCCGCGATGCCGTCGATCATCGCGCCCTTCTGCTTCGAGGCGACCAGGCGGCGCAGCGCGAGATCAAGTACGGCGCGATTCGACCTCTCGCCGGTGAGCGCCCGGGCGCGTTCGAGCAGTCGCGGATCCAGGTCGACGCTGGTCATCGCCATGCTGCAACCCTCCGAACGAGAAACCGATCAACTATATAATCAACTATATAGCGAACTATATATTCGTCCACAGGGAGTTTGCCATCATGGCGCGAGCCGCCCGCCTGATCCCGGCCCGCCGCCGGGCCCGCTGACCCGAGTCGCCCAGAACGCTACCGCCGACGCCGCCGCGACATTGAGCGAGTCCACGCCGCCCGCCATCGGGATCCGAACCACGACGTCGGCCGCGGCCAGCGCCGCGCGGCTGAGCCCGTCGCCCTCGGTGCCCAGCACGAGCGCGAGCCGCTCCGGGGGCCGCGCCGCAAACTCGTCCAGGGTCACGTCGTCGTCGGCCAACGCGAGTGCGGCGACGGCGAAGCCCCGGCTGCGGACCTCGGCCAGCCCCGCGGGCCAGGCCGTCAGGCGCGTCCACGGCACCTGGAAGACGGTCCCCATCGAGACCCGGACCGACCGCCGGTACAGCGGGTCGCCGCAACTCGGCGAGACCAGCACGGCGTCGACCCCCAGCGCGGCCGCACTGCGAAAAACGGCCCCGACGTTCGTGTGATCGACAATGTCCTCCAGCACCGCGACGCGCCGCGCGCCGGCTCCACCGCGCGCGCCGGCGAGCACCTCGCCGACGTCGGGCAACGGCGGGCGGTGCATCGCCGCGATGGCGCCGCGATGCAGATGGAACCCGGTGATGGCGGTCAGGACCTCCGGCGCGCCGAGGTAGACCGGCACCGGTTCGCCGGTGCCGCCGGGACCGTCGTCGGGCCCGAGCCCGGCGATCAGCCCAGCGAGGTCATCGAGCCAACGTGGCGCCATCAGAAAGGATCGGGGCCGGTGCCCGGCGGCCAGAGCCCGCCGGATCACCTGCGTGGACTCGGCCAGGTAGAGCCCGCGCTCGGGCTCGAGCCGGGACCGCAGCGCGACCTCCGTGAGCCGCGTGTAGGCGGCGACGCGCGAGTCGCCCGGATCCGTCACGAACTCGATCCGCAACGAATCGACAGGAGGGCCAGTCACGCCCTCATTGTCCCCGACCCGCGCCGGCGCCTCAGCACCACCCGCACCAGCGCCCCGAGACCCACCACGAGGAGCGTCACCGCCGCGACCGCGGCGAATGAACTCCCCGCGCCGTGCCGGTCAATGGCAATCCCGGCGAGCGGCGACCCGATCGCCCCGCCGAGCGTGAACGCGGTGCCCTGCCAGCCCATGACCTCGCCGCGCCGGTCCTCAGGCACCTGGTGAGTGAGGGACTCCGCGGCGGCCGTGATGGTCGGGGCGCACAGGAGCCCTGCGATCAGCAGGAGCACCATGAGGATCGGCAGGTTGCCGGCCAGGGCGAGCGGTGCTGTCACCAGGCCCAGAATCCCGGCCAGCACGAGCGGGTCGGCCGACCGGTGCATCGCCCCGTACAGCAGGCCGCCAAGGGCGGACCCCGCGCACCAGGCTCCGTACGCCCAAGCCAGCGCGCCGGGTATGCCCAGTTCCTTCAGCAGCGCCAGGACGCCGACGTCGGTCCCGTTCACCGCCAGGCTGGCGATGACGGACACCGCGAGCACGACGACGACGCCGGGGGTCATCCAGGCTCCGCGCCGTCGAACCTTCGGTTCTGGCTGGGTGCCCACCCCCAGGCCCGCGGCGACGCCGCGGTCTACCGCTCCCCCGTCGACGGCGGCCGGCTCGTCCGCGGCGGCCGCCGAACGGGCCGGGGTATGCATCGGCGGGTTTTCGTACCACAGCACACCGAGGGCCGCGGCCGTCGCGATGCCGACCACAGCCAGCACGAGCGGCGCGCCGACCTGCATCGCGCACCAACCGCCCAGCGCGGGCCCGACCATGAAGATCAACTCGGTCGCGACCGCGTCGAGCGAGAACGCGGTTCGGCGCTCCGCAGGCGGCACCATGGCGGCGAGGGCCTTGCGGGTCACGCTGAATATCGGCGGCGCGAACAGCCCGGCCCCCACGACCACCGGGAACAGCGCCCAATACGGCACCACCCCCGCCAGCGGCCACGCGATCGCCTGGGCGAAGATCGTGGGCAGGATGGCCCGGCGCAGGCCCAGCCGGTCCACCAATCGGCCGCGCCACGGCCCACTGATGCCCATCCCGATGGTGAAGCATGCGACCGCTGCACCGGCCTCTCCCCAGCTGCGGTGCAGCGTGTAAACGACGTCGTAGGTCAGCACCAAGTTCGCGGCCGAGAACGGAAGCCGGGCGATCATGGCCACCACGATCAGCCGCCGCACATCCGCCCGGTGCCAGACGGCGGCGTAGGCGGACGAGATCACGGCGGCCATCGTCTCCGGCCGACCGGCCCGTCGGCAAGCGAATAAACGGCCCCGGCGCAAAGGCCCAAGGGTCCTGACCGCGCAGACCGGCCAAATACCGAACGCACGGTGATCCACTCACAGTTCGGGCGGATCACCGCACGTTCGTCGGACGCCCTGGTGGGGTCCCTTGCCGCGCCCGCGGGTCAGCGCCGCAGGGGGGCCAGTTCCTCGGCGTCGCGCGTCACCGGCGCCGCGAACTGACTCTCATACAACCGCGCGTACGCGCCGCCCGCCGTCAGCAACTCCTCGTGCGTGCCCTGCTCCACGATGGCACCGTGCTCCATCACGATGATCACGTCCGCGTCCCGGATGGTCGAGAGCCGGTGCGCGATCACGAACGAGGTCCGGCCGCTGCGCAGGGTGGCCATCGCCTGCTGGACGAGGACCTCGGTGCGGGTGTCCACCGAGCTGGTCGCCTCGTCCAGAATGAGGATGGCCGGGTCGGCGAGGAAGGCCCGCGCGATCGTGAGCAACTGCTTCTCCCCAGCGCTGACCGACGAGCCCTCGTCGTCGAGCACCGTGGCGTAGCCCTCGGGCAGGTGCCGGACGAATTGGTCGACGTGCGTCGCCCGCGTCGCAGCCAGGAACTGCTCCTCGGTCACCTCCACCCCGTCCGGGACGCCGTAGCGCAGGTTCTCCTCGATCGTGCCCTTGAACAGCCAGGTGTCCTGCAGCACCATCCCGATGTCGGAGCGCAGGCCGGCCCGGGCCATCGCCCGGGTGTCGACGCCGTCGAGCGTGATCCGGCCGCCGTCGACCTCGTAGAACCGCATGATGAGGTTGACGAGGGTGGTCTTGCCCGCCCCGGTCGGCCCGACGATCGCGATCGTCCGGCCGGGTTCGGCGACCAGGTCGAGGCGCTCGATGAGGGTAACCTCCGGATCGTAGGAGAACGAGACGTCCTCGAACGCGATCCGCCCGCGCACGGGGTCGACCTTCTCGGCCGGCACCGGGTCGGCCTCCTGCTCCGGCGCGTCGAGCAGTTCGAACACGCGCTCCGCAGAGGCGACGCCGGACTGCATCAGGTTCATCATGGAGGCGATCTGGGTGATCGGTTGCGTGAACTGGCGCGAGTACTGAATGAACGCCTGGACGTCGCCCAGCGTCATCGTGCCGGAGGCCACCTTCAGGCCGCCGACTACCGCGACGACGACGTAGTTGAGGTTCGCGACGAAGCCCATCACGGGCTGGATGGTCCCGGAGATGAATTGCGCCTTGAAGGACGCCTCGTAGAGCTGGGCATTCTCCCGCTCGAAGGTCGCGGCGGCCTCGGCCTGGCGGCCGTACACCTTGACCAGCGTGTGCCCGGAGTACATCTCCTCGATGTGGGCGTTCAGCTTGCCGGTCGCGGCCCACTGCTGAATGAATTGCGGCTGGGACCGCTTGGCGATCAGCACCGTGACCAGCACGGACAGCGGAACCGTGACCAGGGCGACGATGGCCAGGACCCACGAGATCCAGAACATCATGATCAGCACGCCGACGACGGTCAGCGCCGAGGTGATCAGTTGCGCCAAGGTCTGGGTCATCGTCATCGCGATGTTGTCGATGTCGTTCGTCACCCGGGACAGGATCTCGCCGGGTTGCTGCTTGTCGAAGTAGGACAGCGGCAGGCGGGAGAGCTTTGTTTCGACGTCGTCCCGCAGGTTCCGCATGGTCCGTTGGACCACGCCGGCGGTGATCCGCGCCGAGAGCCAGGCGAACAGCGACGAGCCGACGTAGACCCCGAGGACGACGAGAATGATCACGGCGAGGGCGTCGAAGTCGATGCCCTGGCCCGGGACCACGTTCTTCATCCCGGAGAACACATCCGCAAGCCGACCCTGACCGCTGTTTCGCATTATCTCGAGCAGTTGGGCCGTGGTGGTGTCCGCCAGCAGGTTGTACTGCTGAATTGCCTCGCCCATCATCTTGCCGCCGACGCCATCGAAGATGATGTTCGTCGCCTGGCCGAGCAGTTTGGGGCCGACCACGGCCAAGGCGACCGAGAACACCGCGAACGCCCCGATGAAGGCGAGGCCGATCCGCTCGGGGCGGAGCCGAACCAATAGGCGCCGCACCGTGCCCCTGAAGTCCATCGCCTTCTCGCCCGGCATCCCCATGCCGCCGTGCGGGCCGCCGCCAAAACCGCGCCGGGCGGGCGCCTTCGGCGTCCTGGCCGCGGCCTCCGCGGGCGCGGCCTCCGCGGCCTCGGCGGGCGCGGCGTCGCCGCTCGGGGCCGCCTGGGCGTCGGACGCCTCGCTCGGCGGCATCTGGTCCGGCCGGCTCATGCCGCCTCCTCGATCGAAAGCTGGGAATACACGATCTCTTGGTACGTCTCGTTGGTCTCGAGCAGTTCGGCGTGAGTGCCGCACCCGACGATCCGGCCCTCATCCAGGACCAGAATCTGGTCGGCGCCGCGGATCGTGGCGACGCGTTGCGCGACGACGATCACGGTCGAGCGGCGCGTCCAGGGCGCCAGGTCGGCCCGCAGCCGTGCGTCCGTCGCGTAGTCGAGCGCCGAGAACGAGTCGTCGAACAGGTAAATCTCCGGCGCGCGCACGACGGCCCGGGCGATGGCCAGGCGTTGGCGCTGGCCGCCGGAGAAGTTGGTGCCGCCCTGGGCCACGGGGGCGTCCAGGCCGGCGTCCAGCGCCGCCACGAAGTCGCGTGCCTGGGCGATCTCGAGCGCCTGCCACAGTTCCTCGTCGGTCGCGTCCCGCTTGCCGTACCGCAGGTTGTCCGCGATCGTCCCGGAGAACAGGTACGCCTTCTGCGGCACCAATCCGATCAGGGAGCCGAGGTCGGCCTCCGACAGCGCCCGGATGTCGGTGCCGTCGATGCGGACGGTGCCGCCCGTGACGTCGAACAGCCGCGGGATCAGGTTCAGCAGCGTCGTCTTGCCGGCCCCGGTAGAGCCGATGATGGCCGTGGTGCGGCCCGGCTCGGCGCGGAACGACACGTGATGCAGCACAGCCCCCTCGGCGCCGGGGTAACGGAATTCGACGTCGTCGAACTCGACCACGCCGGCCCGGGTGGTCAATGGTGTCGGTTCGGGGGGCGGCGCCACCGAGGACTGCGTGTCCAGGACCTCGCAGATCCGCTCGGCGCAGACGGACGCCCGCGGGATCATCACGAACATCATCGAGGACATCATCACGGCCATCAGGATGTACATGAGGTAGGTGATGAAGGCCGACAATGACCCGATCTCCATGGCCCCGGAGTCGATCTGCTCGGCGCCGAACCACTGCACGGCGAGGGTGGAGCAGTTCATGATCAGCATCACCATCGGGAACATCAGCGCCATCAGCCGGCCGGAGGCCAGCGACGTCTCGAAGAGCCGGGTATTCGCGACGCCGAACCGCTCGGCCTCCCGCCGCTCCCGGACAAACGCCCGGATCACCCGGATGCCGTTGATCTGCTCGCGCAGCACGGCGTTGATGGCATCGATGCGCACCTGCATCTTGCGGAAGTACGGCACCATGCGGGTCACGATGACGCCGACCACGACGCCCAGGATCGGCACGATAATGAGCAGCAGGCCGGACAGCGTCACGTTCTCGCGCAGCGCCATGATCACGCCGCCCACCAGCATGATCGGCGCCATCACCATCACCGTGAAGGTCATCAGGGTGACCATCTGCACTTGCTGGATGTCGTTCGTCGTCCGCGTGATCAGCGACGGCGCGCCGAACGTGCCGATCTCCCGGGCGGAGAACGTCTGCACGTGGGAGAACAACCCGGCGCGCAGATCGCGGCCGAAGGCCATCGCCACTTTGGCGCCGAAGTAGACGGCCACGACGGCGCAGACGATCTGCCCCAGACTGACCGACAGCATGCCGGCGCCGGTGCGCAGAATGTAGTTCGTGTCGCCCTGCGTGACGCCCCTGTTGATGATGTCGGCATTCAGGCTGGGCAAATAGAGATTGGCAATCGTCTGGGCCAGTTGCAGCACCATCACAATGGTGACCGGCCAGACGTACGGGCGCAGGTACGTCCGCAGTAGGCGGATGAGCATGTGTACTCCGACGGGTGGTAGTCGGGCCCGCGAATCTCGCGGGCCGCCGGTGGTTGCGCTGGGGCGGCGGGCTCAGTCGGCCGGCGCGCCCTGGTGGGCGCCGGGCTGAACGTCGGGATGAACGCCGTGCTGAACGCCGCGCAGGACGACGTCGACGATCTCCTCCTCGTCGAGCCTCGCGCCCTGCGGCGTCGGGGGCAAGGCGTTTCCGAAGAGCAGGGAGACCAGGATGCGAGCCGCTTGCTGCGGGGTGACCCGCAGGTGGGCCTGATACGCGGCGAGCCGATCGGCGACGGCGGCGGCGAGCAACTCGCCGGCCCGGCGATCCTTGTCGCCGTGGAAGGGTGCCCCGCCCTTCTCGCCGGCGGCCGGCGGCGGCCCGTGCCCGCTGTGGTCCCCGTGCCCGCTGTGGTCGCGGAGCACGTGGTGCGCGGCGCCCATGACACCCATCGTGACCGTCAGCCGGGCGGTCAGCAGTCGCACGATGCCGATCATGGCCGCCCGCAGATCGCCCTCTGCGGGCGCTTCGCGCAGCGCGACGATGGTGGGCAGGGGGTCGATCGCCGCGCGTACCGCGCACCGCACCAACTCGTCCTTGTCCTCAAAGACGCGAAAGAGCGTCCCCTCGGCGACTCCGGCCGCAAGCGCGATCTGCCGGGTGGTCACGCCGGCCCCGTGCTCGACCAGCAGGGGAACGGTCGCCGCGATGATGGCGCTTCGTCGGTCGTCCCGGCCGAGGGGCCGGGCGCGGGTCGTTGTCACCGCGGTATCGTAACACTGAGTGAGCACTCACTCACTGTTTTCGGGAACCTCACTGTTTTCGGGGACCTCACTGCTCTCCGGAGCCCGACGCCGAACGCGAGACCATCCGCCCCGATCGTATCGATCGAAGCGGATGGCCTCGCGTTGAAAACCGACCGGGCCGAGCCTACTGGCCGGGGCCGGGCGGGAAGGTCGGCGGCAGCCCGTATCGGGGGTCGTTCTCCGCCGGGGACGCCGGCGGCGGCAGCGGCCTCGGGGCGGGCGGACCCTGCGGCGGAGGCGGCGGCAGGTGGGCGCCGGGCCGCTGGCCGCGCTCGACGTCGGGGTCGAACGGCACGCCGGAACGCGTGCCCGAGCCGGTGGCGGCCGCCGTCGCGGCCTCAGCCTGCCGGCGCGCCTCGGCAAGTGCCTCGGCCGGGTCGGTGAGCGCCGGGGCACCGAAGCGCGCCCGGTCCCGGTCCCGTTCGCGGGCGGCCTCCCGGCTGAATTGCTCACCCGGGGCGATGGGCTCCGCGCCCCCGCCGCCGAATCCCTTGGCGATCGAACCGAGCGCGGCGGTGAATTCGGTCGGGACCACCCACAGCTTGCTGGCGCTGCCGTTCGCGATCTGCGGCAGCATCTGCAGGTACTGGTAGGCGAGCAGCTTGGGATCGGCGTCGCCCTCGTGGATGGCGTCGAAGACCTGGAGGATCGCGCGCGCCTCACCTTCGGCCCGCAGGATCCGCGACTGAGCGTCACCTTCGGCCCGCAGGATCGCCGCCTGCTTCTCACCTTCGGCGGTGAGGATCTGCGAGGCCTTGACGCCCTCGGCGGTGAGGATGGCCGCTCGGCGGTCCCGCTCGGCGCGCATCTGCTGCTCCATGGAGCCTTGCACGCTGGGCGGCGGGTCGATGGACTTCAGCTCCACCCGGTTCACCCGGATGCCCCAGCGCCCGGTCGCCTCGTCGAGGACGCCGCGGAGCTGGCCGTTGATCTGGTCCCGGCTGGTCAGTGTCTGTTCGAGGTCCATCGACCCGATGACGTTACGCAGCGTCGTGACGGTCAACTGCTCGATGGCGGTGATGTAGTTCGCAATTTCGTAGACCGCCGACTTGGGGTCCGTCACCTGGAAGTAGATGACGGTGTCGATGCTCACCACGAGGTTGTCGGACGTGATCACCGGTTGCGGCGGGAAGGAGACGACCTGCTCGCGCAGATCCACTCCCGCGCGCACCCGATCGATGAAGGGCACCAGGAGATGCAAACCGGGATCGAGCGTGCGCGAGTACCGGCCCAGCCGCTCGATGATCAGCGCGGCCGCCTGCGGAACAATCCGCACCGCCTTGACCAGGACGACGACGACGAAAATGAGGAGCAGGAACAGGACAAGATAGAGCACGACCGTGCCAGGACTGAGATCGTTCATCAGTGCTCCTTCATGCGGCCGGGGCCACGTTGACCAGTGAATTGTTCGGCTGACGGTGCTCGACCGCACCGCGGGCGGTGCTACGGGGCGTCACGCACGGGAACCGCCCGCACCACCGCGGTCGCACCGTCGATCCGGATCACCTCGACGTCGATGCCCACCGGGAGTTCGGGAGCGTCGTCCTCGGTGCGCGCCGACCACACTTCGCCGGCGAGCTTGATCCGCCCGTTCTGGTCGGTGATTCGATCCACCGCCACCGCCTTGCGGCCGACATGGGCCGCAGCATTCGTCTCCTCCAGCGGCACCCGCTTGCGCAAGTGCAGCAGGAGCCATGGCCGCAAAGCGGCGAGCAGAATCGCGCTCACGCCCGCGAAGACCAGGATCTGGAGCCACGTCGGAGCGCCCAACGCGCTGGCCAAAGCCGCCGCTAGGGCGCCGCCCGCAAACATGATCAGGACCAGACTGACGGACAGAATCTCGACCACTGCGAAGACGAGTCCTGCCCCGACCCACAACAGCCAGTTCACCGAGATCTCCTTCACGTTCAGGTAACGCCCACCCTACCGCGATCACCGCCCCCAACGTACCCTTTCACAAGGGCGAATACCGAAAAACCGGCCGTGATCGCGGCGGTCGGCGACGGCGGCGCCCCGGCGCTCGCTCCGCCCGGCAACCGGCCTGCACCGCCCTGCCACCGTCCCTGCCACCGCACGGCAACGTCCCGGGTCAGCCCTTGGAGCGGGCCGTCCAGCGACCGGCGTCGTGGCTCACCACCAGATCCAGGCCGAAGGCGCCGGACAGTCCCTCGGCAGTCAGGACCTCGGCCGGCGGACCGGCCGAGTGCACCCGCCCGTCACGGAGTAACAGCGCGTGCGTGAAACCCGGTGGGATTTCCTCGACGTGGTGGGTCACCAGCACCAGCACCGGCGATCCGGGATCGGCGGCGAGTTCGGCGAGCGCCGCCACCAGTTCCTCGCGACCGCCCAGGTCCAGCCCCGCGCCCGGCTCGTCCAGGAGCAGGATCTCCGGATCGGTCATCAGCGACCGCGCAATCTGGGTGCGCTTGCGCTCCCCTTCGCTCAGCGTGCCGAATCGCCGGTCGGCGAGGTCCGCGACGCCGAAGGCCATCATCAGGTCATGCGCGCGCGCGACGTCGAAGTCCTCGTACTTCTCGCGCCAGCGGCCCGTGACCCCATAGGCCGCTGTGAGGACGACGTCGCGCACCGTCTCGTGCCCGGGAATCCGGTCCGCGAGCGCGGCGCTCGAGAGCCCGATCCGAGGGCGCAGCTCGAACACGTCCACCCGGCCGAGCCGTTCGCCCAGCACCTCCACCGTGCCCGCCGAGGGATGCATCCGGGCGGCGGCCAGTTGCAGCATCGTCGTCTTGCCGGCGCCGTTGCGGCCGAGCACAACCCACCGCTGCCCGTCGTCGACCCGCCAGTCGATGTTCTCGAGGATGGTCTTCGGGCCACGTCGGACGCTCACTTGGCGCAAATCGAGAACGGTGCTCATGGTGGCCGACCCTATATTGGCCCGGTGGACTCCCACTCAATCGGCACGCCACCACGCAGCACACTCCTCGCCCTGTGGCTCGCGCTCGGGGACCGGGCGCGGGAGCTTCCCCTGGGCGTGACGGCAATTCAGCGCGACGACGAACCGCACCGCGTCGAGGGCATCGACGGCGTCGACGGCGTCGAGGCCCTCTTGCACCGCCACGCCGGCCGCACCGCGGCCGCCGTCGCGCTCCTGCCGATGCCCGGCGACATCCTCGGCGTCCCGGCTGCCGTCAGCCGGGAGGCGGCGGCGGCCGGCGAATGCGTCCTGCTCACCGCCGCCGACGGCGCCCACCTCGCCATCGTGCCCGAGGTCACCCGGTTCGGCAGCAGCGTCGAGCCCGGGCACACCGTCACCTGGCAGGCAACTACGATCGGGCCGTGGCTCACCGGGGTATGGGCCGCCCTCGGCTCGCTGCGCGACGCCGACAGCGCCCTGCGCGTTTCGCTGCGGGTGGCCACCGACGCACTCGCCGCGCTCGACGTCGCCAAATGGCGCGACGACGCCGCCGGCGCCATCGCCGGCCTGCGCGCCACGACGTTGAGCCGGAACACCGTGCCGGCCGGCATCGACGCCCAGGCAATGCGCGTGCTCGCCCAGGCCGTCCGGCTGCGGGCCATCGTCGGCCTCGCCCGCGCCGACGACGGCGCCGCCGTCAATCTGTGGCAGGCCGACCAGCGGGGCGCCGCCCTCCAGGAGGTCGACCACGCCGCCCGGCGGGCCATCTGCGCGGCCACCCTGCCGCCGGCGGGCACGTAGGCCGGCGGCGCCGGTCCGCCCACTCTCCGGACGGAACGCCTACTCCGCCAGCACCGCCCGGTATACCGCCATGGTCCGCTCGGCGATCGCGGTCCAGGCGAAATGTTCCTCGGCCCGGCGGCGCCCGGCCCGACCCATGGCGGCGGCCCGCTCCGGGTCGAGCGCAAGCTGCGTCAGCGCCCGGGCGAGGTTTTCGACCCAACGGTCGGGGTCGGTCGGCGTGCCGGTGCCGTCGGCCACCTGGTCGATCGGCACCAGAATCCCGGTCTCGCCGTCGGCCACCACCTCGGGGATCCCGCCAGTCGCGGTCGCGACCACGGGCAGCGACACCGCCATCGCCTCCAGGTTCACGATCCCGAGCGGCTCGTAGATCGACGGGCAGACGAACACCGTGCACGCGCTCAGTACCGCGATGAGTTCCGCACGCGGGAGCATCTGCTCGATCCACACCACGCCGTCGCGGTGCTCCTGCAACTTGGCCACGGCCCCGGAGACCTCGGCCGCGATCTCGGGCGTGTCCGGGGCGCCCGCGCAGAGCACCACCTGGACCTCGCGCGGCAGTTGTTCGACGGCGCGCAGCAGGTAGGGCAGCCCCTTCTGCCGGGTGATCCGGCCCACGAAGACGACGGCCGGCCGGCTCGGGTCGATGCCGAACCGGCGCGCCACGCCGTCGGCCACCGCCCGGCCCGCGTCCGTCTCGGGCCGACGCCACCCGGCCAGGTCGATGCCGTTGTGCACCACGTGCACCTTCGCCGGATCGACCGGGTAGACCCGCAGGATGTCCTCGCGCATCCCCGCCGAGACGGCGATGATGCCGGCGGCACCCTCGTAGGCCGTCCGCTCCGCCCAGGAGGACAGCGCGTAGCCGCCACCCAGTTGCTCGGCCTTCCACGGCCGCAGCGACTCCAGGGAATGCGCCGACAACACGTGCGGCACCCCGTGCAGGAGGCCACCCAGGTGCCCGGCGAGGTTTGCATACCAGGTATGGGAATGCACGATGTCCGCGCCGGCGAGGTCGTTCGCCATCGCGAGGTCGACGCCGAAGGTGCCGAGCACGGCGTCAATGCGGCCGAACGCCGACGGCACCGAGTAGCCGGTGACGCCGTCGGCGGAGCGCGGCCCGTCGAAGCACCGCACCCGCACCTCCGCGTGCGCCCGCAGGACGGCGGAAAGCTCGGCGACGTGGACGCCGGCCCCGCCGTAGACGTGGGGCGGGTATTCGCGGGTCAGCAGGTCGATCCTCACATTCCACACCGTAGCCCACCCCCGCGGCGCACACCCCGACGAGCCCAACCGGACCGGGACGGCGGCGCGCTCGGGCGGTGAGCAGCGCCGTCCCAGTCAGCGAGTCGTTGGCGAGATTTGCACCCCGGGGTTTACCGTCAGGTCATGGCTGCTCCCCGGGTTCTCGCCATCGTCCTCGCGGGTGGAGAGGGTAAGCGTTTGATGCCCCTCACCGAGGCTCGCGCCAAGCCCGCCGTTCCGTTCGGCGGCGTCTACCGGCTCGTCGACTTCGCGCTGTCCAACCTGGTGAACTCCGGGTACCGACATCTGGTCGTCCTCACCCAGTACAAGTCGCACAGCCTCGACCGCCACATCGCCCGCACGTGGCGCCTGTCCTCGATCCTCGGCGACTACGTCGCGCCCGTCCCCGCCCAGCAACGCCTCGGCAAGCACTGGTATCTCGGCTCCGCGGACGCGATCTATCAGTGCCTCAACATCATCGACGACGAACGACCCGACATCGTGGTCGTCACGGGCGCCGATCACGTCTACCGGATGGACTTCTCCCAGATGGTGTCGGCGCACCTGGCCTCCGGGGCCGAATTCACGGTCGCCGGCATCCGGCAACCGGTCGCGCTCGCCGACCAGTTCGGCGTGATCGAGACCGACGCCGCGGATCCCGAGCGGATCACGGCGTTCCGCGAGAAGCCGAGCGATCCCGTGGCCCTGCCCGACTCCCCCGGCGAGATCCTCGCCTCCATGGGCAACTACGTCGCCAACGTCGACGCGCTGGTCGAAGCCGTCACCGCCGACGCCGCGAGCGACCACACCAAGCACGACATGGGCGGGGACGTGGTGCCCTGGTTCGTGGACCGCGGCCAGGCGGCGGTCTACGACTTCATCCGCAACGACGTGCCCGGCTCGACCGACCGGGACCGGGACTACTGGCGCGACGTCGGCACGATCGACTCGTACTACGAGGCGAACAAGGACCTGATCGCGGTGACCCCCGTCTTCAACCTCTACAACCGGTCCTGGCCGGTGCAGGCGGGGATCCGCCCCCACCTGCCGCCCGCCAAATTCGTCCACGCCGGGCGCGGCCGGCTGGGCCACGCGGCGGACTCGATCGTCTCGCCCGGCGTCGTCATCTCCGGCGCGACCGCGGTGGGTTCCATCCTGTCCCCCGGCGTGCACCTGCATTCCTGGTCGGCGGTCTCCGATTCGGTCCTGATGGACGACGTCGAGGTCCAGCGCCACGCGCAGGTGCACCGGGCGATCCTCGACAAGGGCGTCACCGTGATGGAGCGGGCCAGGGTCGGCCTCGATCCGGAGCAGGATCTCGCCCGCGGCTTCACCGTCACGGAGTCCGGCCTCACCGTCGTGCCGAAGGGCGCGGTGGTCAAGTGAGCGAGTCGATCGCCGCGGGCGGACCCGACGGCCCCCCGCGGCGCTTGCTCGTGCTCGACGTCGACTCGACCCTGATCACCGCCGAGGTGATCGAGTTGATTGCCGAGCACGCGGGGACCCGCGAACTGGTCGCGGAGATCACCGAGCGGGCGATGCGCGGGGAGCTCGATTTCGCGGCGTCGCTCACCGAGCGGGTGGCCACCCTGGCCGGGGTGCCGGTCGGCGTGCTCGACGACGTGCGGGCGGCCGTGCGGCTGACCCCCGGCGCACGGGAACTCGTGGGCGAGGCGCATCGGCGGGGCTGGGTGGTCGCCCTCGTCTCGGGTGGGTTCGCGGAGATCGTCGAGCCGATCGCGGCGAACCTCGGCATCTCGCACCTGCTGGCCAACCGGCTGGAGACCGCCGGCGGTCGCCTGACGGGGCGCACCGTCGGGCCGGTGATCGATCGGGCCGCCAAGGAACGCGCCCTGCGCGAGTTCGCGGCGCATCTCGCGGTGCCGATCGAGGCGACGGTGGCTATCGGCGACGGCGCCAATGACCTCGACATGATCGCCGCCGCCGGGATCGGGATCGCCTTCGCCGCCAAGCCGGTGGTTCGCGCGGCCGCGCCCTACGCCCTGGACGGCCCTCGGCTCGACGCCGCGCTGCCCCTCATCGACCGGATCGACGCCGCAGCGCGCACCTGAGCCCGGGCGTGGCGGTGGCCGCGACACCCAGCCGTCAGGCCGGCCGACCGACGTAGGTGAGCGCCGCCATGCCCTCGCCCCACTCCGACCAGGGCCTTCCCGACTCCAGCACCGAATAGGTCGCCGTCGGCACCCCCACGCGCACCTGCGCGATCGCCCCGGACTCGGACCTCTTCGGATTCGCCAGGTGGGCGGCCGTCGCCGCCATGGTCGGCTCGTGCCCGACGACGAGGATCGTGCGCACCCATACCTCGGTGCACCCGTGCACCAGCTCCAGCACGTCCTCGACCCCGGCCGAATACAGGTCCTCGGTCACGGCGGGATCGGGCGCGCCGTCGCCGATCCGGGCCGCCGCCAGCGCCCAGGTCTGCCGGGTGCGGACGGCGGCGGAGCAGAGCACCAGATCGGGGACCAGCCCGGAGGTGCGCAGCGCCACGCCGACCTTGCCCGCCTGCTTGCGTCCCGTCTGCGCGAGCGGACGCAGTTCGTCCGACATCCCCCCGCCCGGCTCGGCTTTCGCGTGGCGCAGCAGCACGAGCCGGCGGTGGTCGGCGGGCGGGGTCTTCATTGGCCCATGGCGTGCACGCCGCCGTCGACGTGCACGATCTCGGCCGTCGTCGCCGGGAACCAGTCGCTGAGCAGGGCCGCGACCGTCCGGGCGGTGGGCTCGGGGTCAGCCACATCCCAGCCCAGCGGGGCACGGTCCGACCAGGCGTTCTCCATGGTGGCGAAGCCGGGAATCGCCTTCGCGGCGGTGGTCCGGATCGGGCCGGCCGAGACCAGGTTGCAGCGGATCCCATCGGGACCCAGGTCCCGGGCCAGGTAACGGTTCGTCGCCTCCAGCGCGGCCTTCGCGACGCCCATCCAGTCGTAGACCGGCCAGGCGTACTGCCCGTCGAAGGTGAGCCCGACGATCGACGAGCCCCGGCCGAGCAGCGGCTTGGCCGCCACCGCGAGCGACTTGAGTGAGAAGGCCGACGTCTCCACCGCCGTCGCCACCGCGGGCCATTCGCCGGCGAGGAAATTCCCGCCCATGACCGACTGCGGGGCGAACCCGATGGAGTGCACCAGCCCGTCGATCCGGTCCAGGTGCTCGCCCACCCGGTCGGCGAGGGCGGCGAGGTCCTCGGCGTCGGTCACGTCGAGCGGGATCACCGGTGGCGCCGTCGGAAGCCGCCGGGCCGTCGCCTCGGTGAGCCGCAACGCGCGGCCCATCGACGTCAGGACCACCTCGGCGCCCTCGGTTTGCGCGAGGCGGGCGACGTGGAACGCGATGGAGGCGTCCGTCAGCACTCCGGTCACCAAGATCTTCTTGCCCTCGAGCAGGCCCATCGACTTCCTTCCCTTCGCCGGCCCGCCGCACGGCGGGTTGTTCGAGCGTACTGGCAGCCACGGACAACGTCACGCCACCGGGCCGGTCCTGTGGACGGGGGCGCCCGGGTCAGTGCCCCATCCCGAAACCACCGTCGACGGGGACCACGGCCCCGGAGATGTAGGCGGCGTCGTCGGAGGCGAGGAAGACCACCGCGCCGGCGACCTCCGCCGGCTGGGCGAACCGCCCGGCCGGGATGACCGCCCGGTACGCGTCCTGCCGCTCCGGCGGCAGCGCGGCCGTCATCGCGGTCTCGATGAAACCGGGCGCGACGACGTTCGCCGTGATCCCCCGGCCGCCCAGTTCCCGCGTGATCGAGCGGGCCATGCCGACCAGCGCCGCCTTCGACGACGAGTAGTTCACCTGGCCGACCCCGCCGGACAGCCCGACGACGGAGGAGATCAGCACGATCCGGCCGTACCGCGCCCGGATCATGGACTTTGATGCCCGCCGCACGCAGCGGAACGTCCCCGTGAGGTTGACGTCCAGGACGGCGTCGAAGTCCTCGTCGGTCATCCGCATCAGCAATTGGTCGCGCACGATGCCGGCATTGGCGACGAGCACGCCGACCGGGCCGAACTCGGCCTCGATCCGGGCGAAGGCGTCGTCGACCGCCGCCGTGTCCGTGATGTCTGCGTCAATGCCGAAGATGCCGTTCTCGCAGGTGCCACCGCGGTGGATGCTCGCGACCCGGTCGCCCGCCGCGACGAACCGCTCGGCGATCGCGCGACCGATGCCGCGGCTCGCCCCCGTGACGACGACGGTGCGGGGTCCGGTGGTGCTCACGGTCACGGCATTCTCCAGGGGGCGGCCACGGCGGTGGCGAGGCGGAATGCGTCGGCGGGCCGCCGACGTCCGCCCGAACGGTACCGTGACGACGACGTGCCCCGCGCGCGAACACCCCGACGAATGTCCCGAACAAGATTGTTTGGTTCCTACAAACGTAGACTGGTCGCGTGGGCACGAACGGTCGCGCGCGCAGGGGGTCGGCGAGCGCTCAGAGCATTACGAACGCGCAGCTTCCGCTGACCGCGCAGCAGTCCCGGCGGATGCGTACCTATCTGATCCAGATGGGGATCCGGTTGGTCTGTTTCGTCGGTGCGGTGGTGGCCGGGGGCGGCGTCCTGACGTGGGTCCTGATCGGCGCCGCCATCGTTCTGCCGTATACGGCGGTGATCTTCGCGAACGCCGGCCGCGACCGCGTGCAGTACACCACGTCCCCGGTCGAGCTTCGCGCCATAGCCGCCGGCGGGGACGCGGGCGCGCTCGGCTCCGCCGACCCGGGCGACAGCGACCGGCCCGGCGGGGACGGACCCGGCGCGGACGGACCCGGCGGGGACGGAATCGGCCCGAGCCCGAACGACAAGGAGCACGAATGAGCCCGATCGCCGCCGGCGGCGACGCCACGGACCTGATCTGCAGCGGCAAGGGGTGCCCCCAGGCGGCCCGCTGGGCGTTGCTGTGGAACAACCCGAAGATCCACAGCCCGGAGCGGCGCAAGGTCTGGCTCGCCTGCGACGAGCACCGCGGCCACCTCGAGACCTTTCTGGACGCGCGCTCATTCCGGCTGAGCACGATCGCCGTCGAGGACCTCACCGACGTGGATAGCGCCGGCGACCGCCCGTGAAACCGGTCGGCGGCGTCGATCGCCCGGCCGAGCGCCCGGCCGGCGCACCCGGACGCGAAGGCGAGCGCCCCGCCGGTTCGACGCCGCGCACACGCCGGCAATGGCTCGTCCTGACCGCAGCAGTCCTGGCCTGGGTGGTGCTGTGCCTGGCCGCCGGCCGGTGGCAATGGCACCGCTACGAGTCCCGATCCGCCGAGATCGCCCGAATCGAGGCCAACTACGGCGCGCGGCCCGTCCCGGTCGCGGACCTGCTGTGGCCCGGTCGGGACCTGGCCGACGACGAAGGCTGGCGGCCGGTGATCCTGCGCGGCTCCTACGAGGCCGCCGCCGGCGTCCTGTTGCGCAACCGACCCGTGGCCGGACAGCAGGGCTACCACGTCCTGGTGCCGTTCGTGCTCACCCGCGGGCCCGACGCCGGGGCGGTCGTAGTCGTCGACCGCGGGCTGGTGCCGCTCGGCAAAGACGCGTCCGGCCCCGCCGCGGTGCCCGCCCCGCCCGCGGGCGAAATCACCGTCACGGCCAGCCTGCGCGCGGATGAGGCGCCCTCGCGGCGGGACGCGCCGCCGGGACAAGTCCACGCGATCGCCACCGAGCAGGTGCTCGCGGCCGGTGCGGCGAACGCCGTAGCCGCTGGCTCCGCCGGTGACGACCCGACCGACGACGTCGCAGACCCGACGGGCGCCGACGACCCGACGGGCGCCGTCGCGCTCACGGATCGGCCGCGGCTCAAGGCGTACGGCTCGCTGCGCGCCGAGGACCCGGCGCCGAACGCCGCGCCCACCCCGCTGCCCGCCCCGAACACGGACCCGGGTTCGCACCTGTCCTACACGGTGCAATGGTTCCTGTTCGCGATCGGTGCCCTGGCCGGGCTCGGCCTCCTGGTCCGGCGCGACCGGCTCGACCGGGCCGGCGGCCGGCCACCCACCGCCGGCGACCTCCTCGCCGCCGATCCGCTCGCCGCCGGCAGTCCGCTCGCCGCCGGCAGTCCGCCCGGCAGCTCGGCCCGGGCTGCCGGTCCGTCCGGGGCCGCGGAAGCCCCCGGACGCGCCCGACCCGGCGGGCCCGCCGCGGCCGGCGATGGCGCCCGGCGGCAGACGGCCGAGCAGGAGGAGGACGCGCTCGTCGACGACCAATTGGCGCGCTTCGCCCCCCCGCTGGATGGTTGATACCGCATTGCCACGGCGTACCTCTATCTCGCGCGCGGTGCTCCGGATGAGCGCTTCGAACGGCGGCGGTCGCGGGCGCGCCGCACGCCACATCGTCGCGGGCAACCCGGCCGCCGAAGCGTCCTCGGGCGCCGAACCCTACGCGAGCGCCACCAGGTCGGCGTACTCCGCGCTCCAGAGGTCCTCGTCGCCGTCGGGCAACAGCAGGACCCGCTCCGGTGCCAACGCCTCGACCGCGCCGTCGTCGTGTGTCACGAGGACCACCGCCCCCTCGTAGGTCGACAGCGCGCGCAGGATCTCCGCCCGGGAGGCGGGGTCGAGGTTGTTGGTCGGCTCGTCCAGCAGGAGGACGTTCGCCGCGGACACCACGAGCGTCGCCAGGGCGAGCCGCGTCTTCTCCCCGCCGGAGAGCACCGACGCGGGCTTCTCGGCGTCGTCCCCGGAGAAAAGGAAGGACCCGAGCACCGACCGGACCTGCGTGTCGGTCAGGTCCGGCGCGGCGTGCCGGAGGTTCTCCACCACGCTGGCGCTCAGGTCCAGCGTGTCATGCTCCTGGGCGTAGTAGCCGAGCTTGAGGCCGTGCCCAGGCTCGACGCCGCCCGTGTCCGGGTCCTCGACGCCGGCGAGCAAACGCAGCAATGTCGTCTTGCCGGCGCCGTTCAGGCCCAGCACGACGACCCGACTGCCGCGGTCGATCGCGAGGTCCACGTCCGTGAAAACCTCCAGCGACCCATACGCCTTCGACAGCCCCTGCGCCCGCAGCGGGACCTTGCCGCATGCGGCCGGAGTCGGGAACCGCAGCCGCGCCACCTTCTCGGCCGCCCGGTCGGCCTCCTGCCCGGCGAGCAGCCGCTCGGCTCGCCGCATCATGTTCTGCGCCGCGACCGCCTTGGTCGCCTTGGCCCGCATCCGCTCGGCCTGGGCGAGCAGCGCGCCGGCCTTCTTCTCGGCGTTGGCCCGCTCCCGCCGACGCCGCCGCTCGTCCGTCTCGCGCTGCTGCAGGTAGGCATCCCAGCCGAGGTTGTACTGGTCGATCTCCGCCCGGCTCGCGTCCAGGTGGAAGACCTTGTTGACGACGGCGCGCAACAGCCCGGCATCGTGGGAGATCACCACGAGGCCGCCGCTGTAGGTCTTGAGGTAGTCCCGCAGCCAGCTGATCGAATCGGCGTCGAGGTGGTTCGTCGGCTCGTCGAGCAGCAGCGTGGCCACACCGGAGAACAGAATCCGGGCGAGTTCGACGCGCCGCCGCTGCCCGCCGGACAGCGTCCCGATCGGCTGGGCCAGGACGCGGGAGTCCAGCCCGAGGTTGGCGGTGATCCGGTGCGCCTCGCTCTCCGCCGCATATCCGCCCGCGGCGGTGAACTGCGCGTCGAGTCGCGGGTAGCGCTCCATCGCCGCCGCGTGGGTCTCGGGGTCGGCGCTGGCCATCGCGCCCTCGGTCTCCCGCATCAGGCGCACGATCCGGTCCAGACCACGGGCGGAGAGCACCCGGTCCATGGCGACGACGTCGAGGTCACCAGTGCGCGGGTCCTGCGGCAGGTACCCGATGTCCCCGGTCCGGGCGATGCTCCCCGCCGCCGGTAACACCTCGCCGGCCAGGGCCTTGGTCAGCGTGGTCTTACCGGCGCCATTGCGCCCGACCAGGCCGATTCGGTCGCCTGCGGCGATCCGAAAGGTCACATCCTGCATCAGGGTGCGGGCACCGACGCGCATTTCGACGCCGTGGGCAGTGATCACGTGAGTCCTCGGGAAGGCGGTCGCGGGCCGAGCGAACGGCACGCGCGGAGCGGCATGAAGTGTAATCCCCGCCGCGAGACCCCGGGCAGTTTGACCGGATAGCCGGATCGAGCCGCATTCCAGGCAGCTCGGGAACCGTCGTGGGGCATGACAACGGTAGCCTGTGGCCCGTGACGTTCCATGAAGGCGGTTCGGTCCAGGGCGGGCGAGTGCAGACCGGCGGGCGCGGACGTGGCCCCGTGATCGCCGGGGGCGGCATCGGCGTCGTCGTCGTCACCCTGCTGATCTCGCTGCTCAGCGGCAATGGACTCAACGTCGGCCAACTGTTCGATTCTCTCGGCGGGGGCGCCGGCGCGGGCGCCGAGGAGAGCGACAGCTACCTCGGGTCGTGCACCGCCGAGGAGGCGAACTCCGATCCCTCGTGTCGGCTGGCGATGACCGCCCACTCGCTCGACGTCTTCTGGGAAAAGGCCCTGCCGAAGCAGACGCCCAAGGACTACACCCTGCCCCGGGTGCACAAGTTCACCGGCTCCGTGCAGACCGCATGCGGGCCGGCGACCAAGGACACCGGTCCCTTCTACTGCCCGCCCGACCAGACCGTCTACATCGACATCAGCTTCTTCGACGAGCTGCAATCGCGGTTCGGCGGCTCCAACGGAGCATTAGCGCAGGAATACATCGTTGCGCACGAGTTCGGGCACCACATCGAGAACCTGATCGAGCTGCTGGAGAAGGCCGACCGGTCCGGCACGGGCGCGAATTCCGGTTCCGTCAAGATCGAACTGATGGCCGATTGCCTCGCCGGCATGTGGGCCGGAAACGCCGCCACGACCGTCGATCCGAAGACCGGCGTCCCCTTCCTCGACCCGATCACCGACGCGCAACTTCAGGACGCGCTGTCGGCCGCCGCCGCCGTGGGCGACGACCACATCCAGAAGCAGGTCACCGGGCAGGTCAACCCCGAGGGCTTCACGCACGGGAGCAGCGAACAGCGGATGCGCTGGTTCAAGCGGGGGTACGACGGCGGGACCCTCGCCAAGTGCAACACCTTCAACGCGCCGAGCCTCTAACGCCGCACCGCACCCACTGGGACGTCGACTTCGTTCCGGAACACACGGCTCGCTACGGCAGCCGATGCGCACCCTTGATGACGAAGAAGCTGCCGCGGATCTCCCCGGCGAGCTTCGAGCGCTGCCGCGCCCACTTGAACGCCCCCAACTCGGCGGGCGGCTCCATACCCTGGGAGAGCTTGAAGCCCACGGCCCGCTTCCCGTCGTCGGGCTTCTCCCACAGGACGTTGACGGCGAGCCCGTCCTCGAAGTACAGCGCGGGCCAGAACACGTCGTCGGTGTCGAAGACAAAGACTTCCAGCACCCGCGCGGCGAACTCGATCCCCCGCTCCTCCCGCAGGATGCGCTCGACCCAGCGGACGACGTCGGGCCGCTCCTCGGGCGAGTACGTCACGTACTCGGCCTTGAACTTCGTCGCGAAGTAGCGGGCCTCGTTGGCGCGCAGCCCGGCGAGGGCGTCGGCCATCGGGGAGGATTCGAGGCCGGCCGTGGACACGTCGGTGAAGCTGATCGGATGCACGCCAGGATGGTACGTCGGACCGCGCCCACTCACGCCCACAACCGTCAGCCCGGCCCCCGACGCCTCAGCCTGATAACCGGGATCTCCCGGTCGGTCACGCGCGGGTAGTTGGCGAACCTGGGGTTGGCGGCGACGATTCCCTCCCATGCCGCCGCGCGCTCCTCGCCGTGAAGCTGGTCGGCGGTGACGTCGACGGCGGTGCGGTCGAACTCGATTCGGACCCGGTCGGGGTGCGCCGCCAGGTTGTGGTACCAGGCCGGATTGCGGGCCGCACCGGCCGCGGAGGCGGTGATCAGCCAGGTGTCATCGCTGCCGCCGGGAAACCACGCGACGGGCGTGCTGCGCTCCTGGCCGGTCTTCGCGCCGATAGTGGTGAGGACCAGGACGTTGCCGCCCATGAGACCCCGCCCACCCTTGGCGCGGATGCGCCGGACCATGCGGGCGTTGAACCAGCGCGTCATCCGGCCCGCGGTCGGCCGGCGGGCGCCGCGTGTCCCGGCGGGAGTGTCGAAGGCCATGCGGTCCTCCAGAGCGAGCTGTCGAGGCTGTCGAGCTGTCGAGGCTGTCGAGCTGTCGGGATGACCATACCGGCCTGGTTGGGGGTCCGGATGGACGCCGGGAGCGCCGGCTGGCTCGGGCTCCGTCCGCGGGCCGGACGGCGCCGCTACGACCAGGCCGAGAGCAGGTCATCGGCGCTGAAGGCGACATCCGCCCCGCGCGGCGCCGCGCCGGCCGGGCTGATCGCGGCCAGCAGCGCGGCCTCCGCTCGGGGCACCCGGTCACGTGCCCGGCGCAGGTCGTCGATCTCCCGTTCGGTGACACCCCCGTCCGGGCGCCACTTGATACTCCCGACCAACGCCGTAACTTCGAATGTCGCGGCAACGACGTCGACCTCGACGCTGCCGTCCCGAACCCACCATGGCGCCACGGTCTCGACGCCGGCCAGGCGGGAGTCCGTGACCGCGAGCCGCGCGATCGCCTCCCGAACCACGGGCTCGATCGACCGACCGCGCCAACTCGACCAGTCCCGGTCGAACGCCGCGACGGCCAGGTCCGCCCGCCCGCGCGCGATCCGATCGACGTTCTGTTCCACGTACCGGAACCAGAAGCGCAGGTACGGGTCGGTGACGCCCGAACACGGTGTCGGGAAACACGATGCCCGTCCCGCTGTGGCCGACCGCCACACAGACTCCAACAAGGTCCAGATTGCCATTCCCTCGAGAATTGGGAATCGAGTCCCAATCTACGACTTGTCGCAGGTCGGGGCTTTTCTCCAACAGGTAGGTGATCTGCTCGATCACCTCCAGCGGGTTGCTGATGCCACCCGACCAGAACGCGTCCCAGACGCGGTTGATCCTGCTCCGGAGCCCACCTGTGATCACGTCGCGATCGTCATGTGCCGGCACGCCCGGCGGTACACCGGGAGCCGCCGTCCGCTGGTGGCATCGGCGTCGGCGAGAATCGACCATGCCCCTCGACCGGATCATGCGCATCCACGCCGACGACGCCGACCCGACCCACGGGCGCACATTCAGCCCCGAGTTCGCGGCAATGAGTGAGCGGGTCCGGCGCGTCACCGACCTCACCTCACGCCTGAACGTCCTGTCGTTCGCCGACGAGGCGGGCAAGGCGGAGCTGTTCGAGCTGATCCTCGGCCGCCCGCTCCCGCCGACCGTCACGATCTTCCCGCCATTCTTCACCGACCACGGGCTGCGCCTGGAGCCGGCCGAACGGGTGTTCATCAACCAGAACTGCACCTTCCTCGACTACGCGGGCATCCGGCTCGGCGCCGGCACGATGGTCGGCCCGCGGGCGACCTTCATCACCATGAGCCACCCGGTCGACCCGGGCGAACGGCGCCGCTACCTCACCGGCGCGCCCATCGACGTCGCAGAGAACGTGTGGATCGGCGCCGGCGCCACGATCCTGCCCGGGGTCACGATCGGCCGCGACGCCGTGATCGCCGCCGGGGCAATCGTGGCCGACGACGTCCCACCGGCGAGCCTCGTCGCCGGCCCGAAGGCCGGCGTCGTGCGGCGGTGGTGAGCGCGGGCCGGGCATCTGACTCACCCACCGGAACGCGGCAATGCCCCCATCGGCCGAGGTAGTCCACCGAGTCGGCAAGCAGCGACACCGAATCGGCGTGCAGTGCGACGACGAACTGGACGAAGAAGTAGGCGAAGTTCAGGCCCGCCTCCAGCCCGTTCAGCGCGCGGTAGCACCGCGTGCCACGCCGTCCTACACTGGCCCAATGACGAGCTATCCGGAACTCAGCCAACGTGATCTGCGGATGCGTTCACGGCAGATCATGGACGCCGTCGAAGCCGGCGAGTCGTTCATCGTGACCCGCGACGGCCACCCGATCGCCGAACTCGTCCCATTGCGACGCAAGCGGCGATTCGTGACCCGAGCCGAGTTCGCGCACCTGTCCCGCACGGCGCCCCCCGTCGACCTGGCCCGGTTCCGCGCCGACCAGGCTGCAGTCGAACAGGATCTGGACGACCCCTATGCCCGCTGAGGCCGCCCGGGCAACAACAACTCGGGGGCTGCTGGACACCAACATCCTGATTCTGCGCCCGTGGATCGAGCCGGATCATCTCCCGCAGGAAATGGCGATCAGCGCGGTCAGCCTGGCCGAGTTGTCGGCCGGCGTGCACTTCGTCGAGGGTGACGACGAGGGCGCCAGGGCCGAACGCGGGCGGCGAATCGACGTCCTCCAGCGGACCGAGTACGAATTCGATCCGATCCCGTTCGACGCCGAAGCCGCCCGGATCTTCGGCCGGATCGCCGCAGCGGTGCGGAGCGTGGGACGCACGCCGCGGCGGCGCGTCGCCGACCTGATGATCGCGGCCGTGGCCGCAGCACAAGGGCTCGCGCTCTACACAACGAACCCGGACGACTTCGCCGGAATCGGCGGTCTTGTCGACGTCGTCCCCGTCCGGCGACCCGTGACCGGCTGACTTCCGGGCGGGCCGCAGAAGTGAGTCGCTACTCCTCCGCAGCCGACGCCGTGTAGTGCAGGCCGGGCCAGTAGGCCCATTCCTCGAAGTCCTCGACGCGGCCATCCGCGGCAAAGCGCAACAGCCACAGGTCGGTGTACTCCTGACCGGAGGGCGGGTCGTAGCGCACCACCACGCGCACGACGGCGCGCCGGCCGCTCACCGCGAAGAGTTCGGCGGACATCGTGAACGTGCCGTCATCGAGCCAGAAACCCTCGATCTGCTCCCGCCCGTGCAGCGGGGCTTGGTCATATGGCGAACGGGCGTAGCGCGCGCTCTCGGCGAACAACCGGTCGACCGCGGACACGTCCGCGGCCCGCCACGCCTCCTCATAGGCGCCCACCCAGGCCATGACCTCATCGGGAGTCATGTCCTCATCGTCGCCGGTGACCCGTTCGCCGGCACGGAGAACGGGTCACCGGCGGCGAGGCGTCATCGGGTTGCGAACGCCGGCCGCATCGAATCGACGATCCAGGAGTCGTCCTCGATTCGCTTGGCGTCGCCGACGAACGCCTCGTCCTTGATGAGGAAGTAGTCGTCGTCGGGCGGGTTGCCGTCGTTCCAGGTCACGTCGATCGCTCGCCAGGCACCGTCGATCTTCACCTTGTTCCACGCATGGGCACCGCCCGACACCACGCTCCCGCTGACCACAACGGCATCCAGGCCGGCTGCGCGCGCCAGGAGCACAAAGGCACTCGAGTAGCTTGCACAAACGCCTTTGCCGTCCAGCAGCACACCGCGCGGCTCCCAGGCGCCTTCGTGACCGAACGGAAGTTTTTTCGAGAGCTTCAGGTATGCGTCATATGCGTCGTCGTCGTACTCGGCGTGATTGACGAGCCAATCGTTGAGCGCTCGGACCTTTTGCGTGTCGGTCATATTCTTCTTGGTGACGGCCGCCACCACGGCAGTAACCTTAGCCTGCACCTGGTCCACGTCCGGGTTCGGCGCCGCGTACTGGAGGAAGAGCTTCGAACGGTCTGCGCTCAAGCTCATACCGACAATTCCGTCCACCAGCGGGTTCTGCTCCAGAACCTCATAGACCGCATCCTTGCGATCGGGAACGCCGGGGGCATCGACGAAATCCGAGAGGTCGATCACGGGGGTCCGCGCCGCGGCATGCCGGGCCAGGAACTCGCTGAACGGAGTACTACCGTAGACTGCGAACCTCGTTGGGGGCGGCTTCTTCACGCCTTCGGCCAGCTCGTCCGCCGGAGCCGATTCGATCTTGTATGCACCAATCCCACCCGTCGCCGGCGCCGAAGCGGCGACCTCGCGGTTGAACGCCTCAACCGCCGCGCGGACGTCGGTCACGGCGGAGCTCTCCAAGCAGCCAAAGCTGCCGAGCCGAGTGCCGACAGCGTCGAGGACGACGCGCCAGTACGAACTCCCCGACTTCCTGGTCATCTTGGTGAAACTCTCCTCGGTCAGGCGCACCGAAGTCGACCTGGTGATCCCGTCGAGGCTGGTGAAGTGATACCGCCGCGGCACCTCCGACATGGCCCGCCAGCAATTCGACTGCCCGCGATTCCATGCGGCCTTTCTCGCGTTGGTCGCCTCCTCGTACGGCAGGTGACTTGCGATGTCTAGAGTGCTGTTTGCCCGATAGAACGAACGATCCCCCGTCAATCCCCGGCGGCTCGCGACGACGCCGAAGTCGCAGGACTCCGACGGGACGTACTGGTGACCGGAGGCGACTTCGTCGGCGCTGGTCGCGAACATTTCCCATCCGACGTTCTGCCGGCTGGGATGGTTGTACAGAACGAAATCGTCGGTGGCCTCCTCGCCGCCCCACGTGGTTTTCGTGGTGCGACTGACGACGACAAAGTCGCGCGACCGATATTGGGAGTCATAGCACGACTTCAACAGCAGATATTCATCGGCGCCCGCCACCTTCGTCCACTTGACCGTGAGGTCCCCCGTGCCCCCGTCCACATCGAAGGTCACGGCCGGCGCAGGCAGGCCGTTCTCCTCCAGCGCAACTTTGGTGACCAGAGGCTTCGCGCGCTTCAGACCGTGCGGATCGAAATGCTGCACTACGAAGAACTCACCGTAGGGACCCCAGTGGCCGGATTCCGCGAGTTCGGTCTTTCGATCATCGGTGCGGTTGCCCTTCACGTTCCAGTCTCGCTGGGCGAGCACGCCGGAACCGAGGATCCGGACGTCATCGCCCCGGCCGACCTGGAACACGCGGGCATCAATGCGTTGCGTCAGGCCGGCATCCGCGTAGACCTGGATCGCGCATTCCTTCGTGGACATCAGCTCATCACCCACCTTTTCCTTGGGGCAGAGGGCATCGAGGTCGTAATCCACCGGTAGGCTGATCTCAAGGTCGCGAGGCGCGTCGGAGATCGGTTTGGTGTAATCGAATCGGGCGTCGCTCGCGACCACCGTAGTGAAGCGGTTCCGTTTGGTCTGAGCGGCGACCACCAGCCCCGCCCCGGCGACCGCCACGGCAACCGTCGCGGCGACGGCGACGAACCAACGCCGGCGCCGGCGCCGGGGGTTGGGCGCCGGTTTGGCGAGAGCGACATTCGGAACGGCATACGGCGACGCGGGCGGACGGCTCTGCCCGGAATGTGTCGGCAAGGATTGCCCAGCCGGCCCCGCGTCGCCGACCGGCCCCGCGGGCCCTGCGTAGCCGGCCGGCCCATGCGCCGGCAGCGACTGCCCAGCGGGCCCGGCGTGGCCGCCGGACCCCGCCGGCCCGGCCGGCCCCGCCGGGGGCTGCCAGGTCTGCTGGGTCCATTGGTGACCGTCCCAATACCGCAGCCCGGGGGTTCCATAAGGATCCGGATACCACCCCGGGGCCGGAGCGCCTGTTGATTCCGTCAACTCTTTCTCCTTTCCGCACACAACGGTGGAACTGATGCCACCGAAGGCTCCTTCGACGCATGCGGACAGCGGATCGACGTCGCATCGACGTCGCATCGGCGTCGGCCGGGCAAGGCCGACCGACGGCAGTTCGACGAGGCAATTGTCGGGGCTGTCCCGGTACGAAGTATAAATACCACCGCCGACACACGGCCCGCTTGCCGATAGTCGCGCGGCTCCGACCGCAGCTGGTGGCCCCGCCCGGCCTGCCGCGCGAGGTAGAGCCGCCACGCGAGGTAGAGCGGTAGCGCGCGAAGTAGCGCGGTAGCGCGCCCGACACGCCGGTGTGGCGGCGCTACGGATCTATCTCGGCGTCGTCGGCCGCGAAGCCGATGGCCCCCCGCCCTACCGGCGCACGCGGTGGCGGAGGTAGACGACACCCGACTTGAACGCCCGGGTCTCGACGAATTCCAGGTCCACTCGGCGCTGATGCCGCGCGAAGAACGGAATGCCACCGCCGACCAGCACGGGGTAGACCACCTGCCGGTACTCGTCGATCAGGCCCAGATCGGCGGCTTGGGCGGCCAGCGCCGCGCCCCCGATCGCGATGTCGCCCTCCCCCGGCTCGGCGCGCAGTCGCTCGATCTCCTCGGCGAGACCGGCCGAACTGAGCCGGGCATTGCCCTGCACCTGTGCCAGCGTCGTGGAGAACACCACCTTGGGCAGCGGATTCCACCGCGCGGCCCACTCGCGCTCGGCGTCGTCGAGCGAAGGATTCTGGTCGGGGTCCTCCCAATACAGCATGGTTTCGTAGAGCCGCCGCCCGAGGAGGTGGACACCGACGTCGCGCAATTCATCGATGTGGAACCGGAAGACCTCGTCGTCGGGCACGGTCCAGTTGAAATCACCATCCGGGCCGACGATGTAGCCGTCGAGCGAGACACCCATCAGATAGGTCACGCGTCGCATGAGGAGTCCTTTCGCCGAGCCTGGATCGAGGGTCATGCGCCGTCCTGGGCGGCGGCCCGGCCTTCAGGCTAGGTGCCGTCGCGGACCGTCGCCTCGCCCGGGCGCCGGCGCGCGGCGCAGAACGGCTGTCACAGACACCGCATACCATGCGGAGCGTGACTGAGCCCGCGCCCGCAGCCGACCCCAGCAACAACCCGACCGGCCACCCCGGCTACGACACCATTGCCGGGGACGCCAAGGACTGGACCTGGGTGCTGGCCCGCCCGTGCCCCGACTGCGGATACGACGCCGCCGACGTCGCGCCCGGCGACATCGCCGGCTGGATCCGGGCCGTGGTCCCGCTGTGGGAGGCGGTGCTCGACAGCGCGCACGTCACCGAGCGACCCGACCCGGCCACCTGGTCGCCGCTCGAGTACGCGGCGCACGTCCGCGACGTCTACGGCGTGATGGACGAGCGGCTGGAACTCATGCTCAACCAGGAGCACCCGCAATTCGCCAACTGGAACCAGGACGCGACCGCCGCCGAACGCGACTATCTCCACCAGAACCCAGCCCGGGTCGCCGTCGAACTGGCCGAGGCGGCGGAGCGGATCGCCGCTCGCCTCGACCAGGTGACCGACGACGCCTGGGACCGCCCCGGCCGGCGGTCCAACGGTTCGGAATTCACCGTCCGGACGCTCAGCCTCTATCTGATGCACGACGTCGTCCATCACCTCTGGGACAACCGGTCGGCATTGGACAGCTGACCCGACGACCCGAGCGGGACCCCTTACTCGAACCCGAACACCAGCGGGAAGATGGCGACGACGATCGCTGCCCAGACCGGGTAGACGGGCAGCATCGTGGTGTGCCACCGGACGTGGGCGTCCAGGGGCTTGCGGCCGCGGGCGAACGCCAGCGCCGATACGCCCGCGCCCACGAGGTGCACAAGCAGGAGCACATTGAGTCCGCCGGCCGCGGTCTTGTTGGGACTGAACCCGAACTCGGCGGTCCGCGTCACCATCGCCACGAGGCCCACGGTATTGACGGCGAGCGCCGCACCGATGAGCACGAGCTGCAGCGCGTCGAAGAACCCGGGCTTGGCGAGCGGATCGCGCGCGGAGACCGAGTACAGCAGGAGGCACAGGACGAGCACCAGGATCGCGTCCATGAGGATGAGCAACTCCCGGTCGACGTCCCCCAGCCCGCCCGCGCCGATCAGCACGCCGAAGAGCGCGAGCAGCATGACGATCGTCAGCGGAGTGAACACCCGCGTCAGAACGGGCGCGATGTTCTCGACGACGCTCTGCTTCGCCTCGACCAGCCACGCCGCCACGACCATCGCGCCCGGCACGGCGAACGGCATGATCCAGTTCTCCAGCGTCGGCTCCAGATCGACGTCCGCGAGCTGGAAGACGGCGGCGGTCAGGCCCAGCAGCACCCCGCCGCCGAGCGCGAGCAAGGCCAGGTACACGGCGAACTCGCCGGTGAATCGTGCGAAATCCAGCCGCCGGGCCTCGGACCGCCAGCGCCCGCCCACGTACGCGCCGCCGATGATCGCCCACAGCACCACAAGTGCGTGGATTGCCGCCAGGACGCCCGTGGAGCCGTCGGCAACGAACGGATAGAGATTGAGCACGAGCGCCAGGACAACGAACGGGGTGGCGAGCGCGGCCCCGATCTGCCAGGTCAGCTGCCGCTTCCAGGCAAAGTAGCCGACCAGGAACGGCGTCACCAGCAGGCCGATGTTGCGGGCGAGCGCCATCTCGTCGTCGATCAGCGACACACCGAGCTTCACCGCGACCCCCGCGCCCACCCCGAGGGCGAGGACGACGGCGAGTTCGCGCCATCCGGGCGCTCCGCCGCGGGCCGGTTCGCCGGGAACCAGCACGAGCTGCTTCCAGAGCCGGTCGGAGTGCTCCCGGGCGAACTCGCGGGACACGGCGTCCAAGCTGCCCATCCGCTTGACGGCGACGAGGAGCGCCTCGTCGTCGTCGAGGCCGAGCGCCCTCAGGTCGGCGACCTGGCTGCGCAGGTGGTCCTCCATCTCGTCGACGTCGGCCGGGGCGATGGCCCGGCGCCGGGCGAGGAAGGCGCGCCACTGGGCGATCTGCGCCTCCAGTTGGCTGTCCGGGGCGCCGGGGCTCTGCGGCGCGCCGGGGCTCTGCGCTGCGTCTTGGCTCATCACGCCCACCCCCCGGCGAGTTGCGGACGGGCGAGGCTCGCCTGGGCGACGTGCCACACGTTGCGCAGGGTGTCGGCGACGACGCTCCACTGCGCCTGCCGCTGCGCGAACTCCGCGCGGCCGGCGGCGGTCAGCGCATAGTGCTTGCGGCGGCGCCGGGTAGCCGACTCGCCCCAGGACGACTCGACCAATCCGAGCCGTTCGAGCCGGTGCAGGAGCGGATACAACATGCCGTCGGTCCACTGCATGCGGCCGCCGGACAACTCATTGACGCGCTTGAGGATCGCGTAGCCGTACGACTCGCCCTCGGCCAGGATGCCGAGGACCAGCGGCGTCGCCGACGCGGCGACCAGGTCCTTGTCGATGTGCATAGGTTCTCGCTATACCTAGGGCTGCTAGGGATTTTTACCCTAGCAGCTCTAGGCATGGGTCGGGCGGGCGAACGGTGCTCGGCGTCGCCGGCCCCGACGGGCCGTGACACCGTGGCTCAGCCCACCTTCGCGACCTTGACCCCCGTCCCGGCGAGGAGCAGTTCGAGGTCTCCGGGGTCGGACGTGAGCACGACCGTCGGCCTCGGGAGCGCGATGGCCGTCGCCGCGACGAGGGCATCGACGGTCAGGTCGCGGGGCTTGCGCCGGATTCCGGTGGCCCGTGCCCGCAACCGACCGGCCTCGAACCCCCGGCCTTCAGTCACCGGTAGCACCTCAACCGCCTTCGCGACGCGCCGCACACGGGCGTCGCGAGCCGTTCCGTCGGTCACCTCCGCAAGAGTCACGGCGCTCACATACAGGTCCGACCCCGTGCGCTGAGCGACGACGGACCAGCCGAGCATCGCCTTCTCATTGGCGGCCAACAGGCTCACGGCGTGCGCGTCCAGAAGGATCGAGTGTTCCACCGCGATCATTCGCTGAGCCGCCTCATGATCGCGGCCACCTCAGCCTCGTCGACCGCGCCGTGTTCGGCCTCCGCGTCCGCGATCAGGTCGGCCAGGGCGTCCCGCCGAAGCTGGCGAGCAACCGCCGCCGCGACATAACCGGAGAACCCGCGCGACCCGACGCGCTCTCGTACCCCGCGCGAGATCTCCGTCGGCATCGATACCGAGTGCTTCTCCACCCCAGCCGCCGTCATGATCCAATCCTACTTGGAGTAGTAACGGGACAGCGGTCGCCCGCTACCCCCGCCTGCCGGCCAATTCGACGCCCTCGTCCGGGAAATCTACGATAATCCCATCCAGAAGACGGCATGGAGGACGGCGATGGTCAGGGCAGCCGAGTCGACCTTGGCGGAAGCGCTCGCCGGCGAGCGTCAGTACCAGATTCCGCTGTTCCAGCGGGCGTACTCATGGGGTAAGGCGGAAATCGACCAATTGTGGGACGACGTCGTCGAACTTGGTCGCACACAGCGCGAGGAGCCGGGCGCCACGCACTTCATCGGGTCGCTTGTCGTCGCGCAGTCGCCGGACTCCAAGGCGGTCGGGCTGTCGAAGCTGCTGGTGGTCGACGGCCAGCAGCGACTGACGGCGCTGACGCTCCTGTTGGCCGCACTGCGAGACCACCTCCTGGCGGCGGGCGAGACCGAGCAGGCCGACGGTATTCACGCGAAGTACCTCGTCAACGTACACACGAAAGATCGTCCGACGAAGGTGCTGCCCACCCGGGCAGACCGCGAGTCGTACCTCGCGGTGATCAAGCACGCCGCAACCGCCGGCGGGACCGACCGGGTCGGCGAGGCGTACAACCGGTTTCGCGCGCTGATCGCCACGGTCGATGACCAGGATGATGCCGAGGACCTGGAAACGATCGAGCACGCAGCAGCGTACGGCTTGGCGGTGGTCGTGGTGGAGGCGCAGCACGGCGACAATGCACACCGGATCTTTGAGTCGCTCAACAACCGCGGACTCCAACTCAACCAGGCCGATCTCTTGAAGAACTACCTCTTCATGCGGCTCGGACGACGGGCCGACGAGATGTACGACACGGTGTGGTCGGCGCTCGAACGGACCCTCGACGCCGGCGAACTTGAGCTCCTCTTCTGGCTCGACCTGGTCCAACGGGACGAGCGGGCCAAGCAATCTGAGACCTACGCCGGGCAGCAGCGGCGCCTCGACAAGCTGCCCCTTGACCAGATCGAAGCCGAGATCCGACGGATCGCCGGCCTCGGGGAATTGCTGGCGACCATCCTGCGGCCCGAACGAGAAAGCGATCCGGATATCGGGCTTCACCTGGGGCGCCTCGGCGCCTGGGGAACGACGACGGCCTACCCGGTCGTGCTGCAGCTTCTCCAGCGGCGCGCCGCGGGCACCGCCACGGGCGCCGAGGTCGCACGCGCGCTGACCTGCCTGGAGTCGTTCTTCATCCGACGCATCCTGATCGGGCGCGCGACAACGGGCATCAACCGGGCGATGCTTCAGGCGATTCCTGCCATCGCCGACGCACCGGCCGTCGATGTCGCGTTGCGCGACCACCTATCGCGGGGGCGCAAGTACTTCGCCACCGATGCCCAGCTCCGGGACGTCGTGCGCACGGTCCCGTTCTACTGGCAGGGTCGCTCGCAGCAAAGGAAGCTCGTCCTCCAGTGGCTCGAGGAGGCGTTCGCCGGGTTGGAGGCAAAGGACACCGGGCCGCTGACGATCGAGCATGTGCTGCCCCAGACGCTCTCCCCCGCCGCTCGGGTCGAGTTTGCCCGCAGCCTGCCCGACGGCGCCGACGTCGACCAGGAGCACGACCGCCTGATCCACACTCTCGGCAACCTCACTCTGACCGCGTTCAACCCGGGCCTGAGCAACAAGCCCTTCTCGGCCAAGCGGGAGGCGTTCGAGGCCAGTGGGCTGAGGATGAACCATGACATCGCTAAGAGCGATGTCTGGGGTCCGGAGCAGATCGACGCGCGCGGCACCCTGCTGGCCGAGCGCGTCATTTCGTTGTGGCCGGGCCCGAACGAGGCGCTGACCGGGCAGCCCAGCCGCGACGGCTCCCTGCTGCGCGACATTGTCACCTCCGTCGTCGCCCAGATTCCCGCCGGCCGCTGGACCTCATACGGGGAGCTGGCCGTGGCGGTCGGTTCCTATCCCCAGCCAGTCGCCAACGTCCTGGCAAACAATCCGATCCCCGGAGCCTGGCGAGTCCTACAGACCGAAGGAACCGTCTCACCGGGCTTCTCCTGGCGCAATTCCCCGGGTCGGACCGACGATCCGCGCGACGTCCTGGCGGCGGAGGGCCTCCGCTTCGAGGAGGGCCGGGCGTCGCAGGACCAGTTCCTCGCCGCTGCCGAACTCGCGAACCTGGCGGGGTTGGAGGTTGACCCGGAGGAACTGGCGGCCCGCCGCGCGACCAAGGTGCCCTCGGAAAGCCCGCTCCGGGCCCAACGCCTCGAGTTCTTCACCCAAGTCGCTGCGCGCTGCCGGACCGACGCGCCGCACCTGCCGAAGGCGCCCAAGCCGGGCAGGTCCAACTGGATGTATGTCGGCCTTGGTTCCGGGCGAGCGTTCCTGTCCGCCACGACGAACACCGAGGGGGGCTTCGTCGCGTGCGAGTTCGTGATCAGGGACGACCATGAGCTGTTCAACCGCATCAGCAAGGATCGCGAGCGGATCGAGGCCACGATCGGGCAGGAACTACGGTGGTGGCCCGGTGAGGATTACAAGAGCAGCGCTGTGATCGCTCGCCGCGACGGCGATTTCCGCGACGCCGCGCAGGCGCCCGAACTCGCCGCGTGGCTCGCGGCGACCGCGGACCGGTTCGCCGAGGTGTTCGGGGCATACCTCACCTGACGCGGCTTCGACGCCACGTCCGGGCGGTAGATGAGGGAATCGTCCGACGACGGCCGGCGCGGCGGTTCGGTGTCGGCCGGCACATCCTCGTGCCGCCCAGCGGTCATGCGCGGCGCAACTCCTGGGCAAGCATCACGAGGATACCGCTGGGGCCGCGCACGTACGTGAGCTTGTAGCTGTCCTCGTAGGTGGCGACGCCCCGCAGCGGATGGCATCCGTGCCGGGCGGCAACCGTCAACGCCCCATCGAGATCATCGACCGAGAAGGCAACCCGATGCATACCGATCTCGTGTGGTCGGGTGGGTTCCGTCTCGATCGCGTCGGGATGGATGTACTCGAACAGCTCGAGTTGACCCTGACCATCGGGCGTTTCGAGCAACGCGATGCGGGCGTGGTTGCCGTCCAGGCCAACTGCCGTCTCCGCCCACTCACCGCTGACCTCGGCGCGGCCCTGTACCGTCAGCCCGAGGTCCGTGAAGAACGCGATCGCCTCGTCGAGGTCGCGGACAGCAATGCCGACGTTCTCGAGTCTGATGGGCACCCGTGGAGTGTATCGACCTGCCCGCGGCCGGGCCGGCCGCATCGTGATATCATCCGCTTGATAACGTGAACGGATCGGCGCAGGAGGTGCCAGATGAGTGAGCAACTGCTGATCCGGAACCTCTCTGCCGGGACGAAAGCCCGGCTTCGCCGGCGCGCCCAGCGCAACCACAGCTCGATGGAGGCTGAGGCTCGCGCCGCACTCGAGCGGGATCTGGCCACCGAACCGCTGACGCTCGCCGAGCGGCTGGCAGACAATCGACCCGAGGCCGACTTCGACTGGGAACCCGATCGCACGCCCATGGTGTCCCGACCGGTCGAATTCTGATGTACCTGCTCGACACGAACATCATTTCCGCCGCGCGGCTCCCCCACCGAAACCCCGCAGTATCCCGATGGATGCGCACCGTCCCGGACGGCGACCTGTTCACCGCGGCGCTCGTGCTCGGTGAGATTGAGCAAGGCATCCGCCGCCGAGAACGGTCCGACGCCGGCCAGGGCGCAATTCTGCGCGAGTGGTTCGAGACGAAGGTCGTCCCCGACTTCGGCGATGCCACCCGAGCACTGGCCTTCGACTACCGCGCCGCGCGGGTCTACGGACGCTACCCCGTCCCGGAGAACGCCCCCTCGGACGACGCCCACATCGCCGCCGTCGCGGATTCGAACGGCCTCATCGTCGCCACCCGGAACGTCAGGCACTTCGAACCGCTCGGCGTACGGACGATCAACCCCTTCGAGTTCTGACCCGACGAGGAGGGTCCCCCGGCGTCCGGGCGAGCGATGATGGCGAGGCACTGGCCATCGTGGAGATCGCCGAACGCGTCCTGGACACGATGTCCGTCCACCAGCCACGTCCGCTTCAGACGTTGAACCCCAGCATCCGCAGCTGATCCCGCCCGTCGTCGGTGATCCGCTCCGGCCCCCACGGCGGCATCCAGACCCAGTTGATCCGGAAGCCGTCCACGATGCCGTCCAGCGCCTGGCCGGCCTGGTCTTCGATGACGTCGGTCAGCGGGCACGCGGCCGAGGTGAGGGTCATGTCGATGACGGCAAGCTGGTTCTCGTCAACGTGCACCCCGTAGACGAGCCCCAGGTCGACGACGTTGATCCCGAGTTCCGGGTCGATGACGTCCCGCAGGGCCTCCTCGACATCGGCGGCACTCGCCGGCAGCGGCGCGGTCTCGGCGGCGGCAGCCGTCGAAGCGACCTCAACGTTCAGCCCGGCCTCCGCGGTCAGCCCGGCCTCCGCGGTCACCCCGGCCTCCGCGCTCACCCCCGCCTCCGTGGTCGGCGTCGTCTCGGTGGTCATAGCTCCTCCGTAGGGTCGGTCAGGTCCCGGCTCTGCGCGCCGGCGGTGACGAGCGCATCGCGCAGCGCCGCCCAGCCGAGCAGCGCGCACTTAATCCGGGCGGGGTATTTCGACACTCCGGTGAACGCGGCCGCGTCCCCCAATTCGTCCTCGGCGGCCTCGTCGAGACCGGCGCCGCGGGTGCGCATGAGTTCGCGGAACAGGGCGCCGAGCGTCTCGGCCTCCGCGGCGGACCGGCCGGTCACCAGGTCCGTGAGCACGGAGATGGACGCCTGGGAGATGGTGCAGCCCTGCCCGTCCCAGCTCACCCGGGCCACCCGCGACGATCCCGCCGCCGCGCCGCCGGCGCCACCACCCGCCCCCGCACCACCGGAGTCACCATCCGCACCAACCCCGTCCGCGAGTTCGACGCGCAGGGTCACCTCGTCCCCGCAGCTCGGGTTCACCTGGTGGGATTGCCCGACGACGGCGCCCGCCCCGGCGTCGATCAGTCCCCGCCCGTGCGGGGACTTGGCATGGTCCAGAATGACCTGTTGATACAACTGCTCAAGCTCGTTCACGCCCGTCCTCTCGTCCCCGCCCTCGGTCCGCTCAGTCCACCGCAAAGAAGGCCCGCACCCCGGCCAGCGCCTCGGTGAAGGCGTCGATCTCGGCGGACGTCGTGTAGATCGATGCGGACGCCCGCGCCGTCGCCGCGAGGCCGAACCGCCGGTGCAGCGGCTGCGCACAATGGTGCCCGACCCGCACGGCGATCCCGGCGTCGTCGAGCACCTGCCCGACGTCGTGGGCGTGCACGCCGTCCACCACGAAGGAGACCAGGGCGAGGCGGTCGGTCGGCTCTGCCGGACCGATGATCCGCACCCCCGGCAGCTCCGCGATCCGCAGCAGTTCGCGGGTCAACTCGGCCTCGTGGGCGGCGACGGCCGCCATGCCGAGTTCGTCGAGGTACCCGGCCGCGGCGGCGAAGCCGATCACCTGGGCGACCATCTGCGTCCCGGCCTCGAACCGCTGCGGCGGCGGCATGTAGGTGGAACCGGACATGGTGACGGTCTCGATCATCGAGCCGCCGGTGGTGACGGGCGGCAGCGCCTCGAGCAGTTGCCGCCGCCCCCACAGCGCCCCGACTCCCGTCGGCCCCAGCATCTTGTGCGCCGAGAAGACGGCGAAGTCCACGCCGAGGGCGGGCAGGTCCACCGGCAGGTGCGGCACGGACTGGCAGGCGTCCAACACGGTCAGCGCGCCGACGGCCTTGGCCCGCGCCACGATCTCGGTGACCGGCGCAATCGCCCCCGTGACGTTGGAGGCGTGTCCGAAGGCGACCAGCCGGGTCCGCTCGCCGATGATGCCGTCGTCGAGCCGCAACCGGCCGTCGTCGTCGACCCCGAACCAGCGCAGGACGGCGCCGGTGCGGGCGGCCAGTTCCTGCCAGGGCACCAGGTTGGCGTGGTGCTCGGCCTCGGTGACCACGATCTCGTCGCCGGGGGCGAGGGCGAACTGCCGGGCCGCGGCACCGCCGCGGCCGGCGGTCGCGTTGGAGATGCCATAGGCGATGAGGTTGATCGCCGCGGTCGCGCCCGGGGTCCAGACCAACTCCCCCGGCCGGGCACCGACGAACGCCGCGACCCGCGCCCGGGCCTCCTCGAAGGCCTCGGTCGCCTCCTCGGCGAGTTGGTGCGCGCCGCGGTGCACCGCGGCGTTGCGCCGGGTGTAGAAGTCCAGCTCGGCGTCGATCACCACCTGCGGTTTCTGCGCGGTGGCGCCCGAGTCGAGATACACCAGCGACCGTCCCCCGCGCACCGTCCGCCCGAGCAACGGAAAATCGGCCCGCACGGCGGTGAGCTCCGCCGGGCTCAGCACCCCCGCCCGCTCGATCGTGGTCATGTCAGTCCTCTCACGCCCCCGCAGCCGCCGAAACGTACCGGTCGTAGCCCTCGTCCTCGAGGCGGTCGGCCAACTCGGGGCCGCCCTCCTCGGCGATCCGCCCATCCACGAAGACGTGGACGAAGTCGGGCTTGATGTAACGCAGGATCCGGGTGTAGTGCGTGATGAGCAGGATGCCGGCGTCGGTGGTCTCGTGGACGCGGTTCACGCCCTCCGAGACGACCCGCAGCGCGTCGACGTCGAGGCCGGAATCGGTCTCGTCGAGGATCGCGAACTTTGGTTTGAGCAGTTCCATCTGCAGGATCTCATGGCGCTTCTTCTCGCCGCCGCTGAAGCCCTCGTTGACGGACCGGGCCGCGAAGGAGTCGTCGATGCGCAGCCGCTCCATCGCCGACTTGACTTCCTTGCCCCAGGACCGCAGCGGCGGCGCCTGGCCGTCGATCGCGGTCTTCGCGGTGCGCAGGAAGTTCGCGACGGACACGCCGGGCACCTCGACCGGGTACTGCATGGCCAGGAACATACCCGCGCGGGCCCGCTCGTCCGCGGTCATGGCCAGCACGTCCGCGCCGTCCATGGTGACGGTGCCCGCGGTGATCTCGTACTTCGGGTGGCCGGCCAGGGAGTAGGCGAGGGTGGATTTGCCGGAGCCGTTCGGGCCCATGATGGCGTGGACCTCGCCGCTCGACACGCTCAGGTCGACGCCGCGCAGGATCGCCTTGGGGCCTTCCTTGGTCTCGACGCTGACGTGCAGGTCGCGGATCTCGAGAGTGGACATGTGCTGGTCTTCTCCAGTGCTTCGGGTCGGGGCGGCGGGGCGCGAGGCGCCCCGGGCGGGGTCAGGAGGGCAGGTCGACGTCGACGAGCACGCGCTCGCCGTCGATGGTCACCGGGTAGACGGCGACCGGCCGGGTGGCGGGCAGCGCGATCGGCTTGCCGGTGCGCAGGTCGAATTGCGAGCCGTGCAGCCAGCATTCGATGAGGCAGCCGTCGACCTCGCCGTCGGAGAGCGAGACCTGGCCGTGGGAGCAGATGTCGGACAGGGCGTGCCAGTCGCCGGCACCGTCGCGCACGACGGCGACCTCGACGACGGCGCCGTCGACGCCGTCAAGTTCGACCCGCAGCGCCTCCTCGGGCGCGAGGTCGTCGGTCATGCAGACGAGTTGGGCCGTCACGAGAGCACCCCCACGGCCTCCGGGGCGGCGGCCTCGGCGCCGGCCTCAGCATCCGCGGCGGCGGGGCCGGCGGCGATCACGGCGGCGGACTTGGCCAGCTCGCGCTCGACGGCGGCGAGCAGGCGCTCCTCGACGGCAGCGATGCCGATGTCCTGGATCAGCTCGGCGAAGAAGCCGCGCACCACCAGCCGGCGGGCCTCGGCCTCGGGGATGCCCCGGGCCTGCAGGTAGAAGAGCTGCTCGTCGTCGAACCGGCCGGTCGCCGAGGCGTGCCCGGCGCCGGCGATCTCGCCGGTCTCGATCTCGAGGTTCGGCACGGAGTCGGCGCGGGCGCCGTCGGTCAGCACGAGGTTGCGGTTCAGCTCGTAGGTGTCGGTGCCCTCGGCGTCGGCCTGAATCAGCACGTCGCCGACCCACACCGTGTGCGCGCCCTCGCCCTGGAGGGCGCCCTTGTACGTGACCCGGGACTTGCAGCGCGGCACCGCGTGGTCGACGAACAGGCGGTGCTCCTGGTGCTGCCCGGCGTCGGCGAAGTACAGCCCGACGGATTCCACCTCCGCGCCCTCGCCGGTGAAGACGGCGTCGGGCGTGACCCGCACGACGTCGCCGCCGAGCGTGACCACGACGTGCTTGAGGGTGGCGTCCCGGCCGAGGCGGGCCCGGTGCGAGGCGGCGTGCACGGTGCCGACGGCCCAGTCGTGGACGCTGACCACGGTCAGGTGCGCGTTGTCCTCGACCACCAGTTCGACGGTCTGGGTCACGGTCGCCGCGCCGACGTGATCGACGACGACGACGGCCTCTGCGTTCGGCTCGGCCCGCACCAGCAGGTGGGTCGCGGTCGGCTCGAGGGCGGTGCCCTCCACCCGCACGGACGTGACCTCGGTCGCGACCAGGGCGGCGGGCACGGTGACCACGGTCGCCGCGTCGAAGGCGTTCCAGGCGACGACGGCGGTCCGGTCCCCAGGCCGACCGGCGGTACCCAGCCGGGCGTCGTCGCGCCCCACGGTCTCGACCCGGATGCCGGGCGCGGGCTCGACCGCCACCCGCACGCTCCCGCCGCGCGCACCCGAGGCGACGGCGTCGGCGTCGAACAACGGCGCGAGCCGCGCGATCGGGGAGAACCGCCACTCCTCCTCCCGGCCGCCCGGCACGGGGATGTCGGCGAGGTCGAACGAGGTCAGCCGCTCGGCTCGCGAGCCCTGCGGCGCCGAGCCGGCGCCGTAGCCGTGCGAGTGCGCGCCGTCGGCGACGGCGCGCGAGTGGTCGGTGGACAGGCCGTTGGCCACGGTCGTCGCAGGGATGGTCATCAGCCGACGGACCCTTCCATCTGGAGTTCGATGAGGCGGTTGAGTTCGAGCGCGTATTCCATCGGCAGCTCGCGCGCGATGGGTTCGACGAAGCCGCGCACGATCATGGCCATGGCCTCGGTCTCGGGCAGGCCGCGCGACATCAGGTAGAACAGTTGGTCCTCGGAGACCCGGGAGACGGTGGCCTCGTGGCCCATCGACACGTCGTCCTCGCGGACATCCACGTAGGGGTAGGTGTCGGAGCGGGAGATCTGGTCCACCAGCAGCGCGTCGCAGAGCACGTTGGACGCCGAGTGGGCCGAACCCTCCAGCACCTGGACCAGGCCGCGGTAGGAGGTCCGGCCGCCGCCGCGGGCGACGGACTTGCTGACGATTGACGACGACGTGTGCGGCGCGGCGTGGACCATCTTCGAGCCGGCGTCCTGGTGCTGGCCCTCGCCCGCGAAGGCGATGGACAGCGTCTCGCCCCGGGCGTGCTCACCGAGCAGGTAGATCGCCGGGTCCTTCATGGTCACCTTGGAGCCGATGTTGCCGTCGATCCACTCCATGGTCGCGCCCTCGGCGGCGGTGGCCCGCTTGGTGACCAGGTTGTACACGTTGTTGGACCAGTTCTGGATGGTCGTGTACCGGACCCGGGCGTTCTTCTTGACGATGATCTCGACGACGGCGGCGTGCAGCGAGTCGCTGGAGTAGATCGGGGCGGTGCAGCCCTCGACGTAGTGCACGTAGGAGCCCTCGTCCGCGATGATCAGCGTCCGCTCGAACTGGCCCATGTTCTCCGTGTTGATCCGGAAGTAGGCCTGCAGCGGGATCTCGACGTGCACGCCCGGCGGCACGTAGACGAACGACCCGCCGGACCACACGGCCGAGTTCAGCGCGGCGAACTTGTTGTCCCCGGCCGGGATCACGGTGCCGAAGTACTCCTGGAAGAGTTCCGGGTGCTCGCGCAGGCCGGTGTCAGTGTCCAGGAAGATGACGCCCTGCGCGGCCAGGTCCTCGCGGATCTGGTGGTAAACGACCTCGGACTCGTACTGGGCCGCGACGCCCGCGACGAGGCGCTGCTTCTCCGCTTCCGGAATGCCCAGCTTGTCGTAGGTTGCCTTGATGTCCGCCGGCAGGTCCTCCCAGCTCGCCGCCTGCTTCTCGGTGGACCGTACGAAGTACTTGATGTGGTCGAAGTCGATGCCGGACAGGTCGGCGCCGAAGCTCGGCATCGGCTTCTTGGCGAACAGCCGCAGGGCCTTCAGGCGGGCCTTGAGCATCCACTCCGGCTCGTTCTTCATGGCTGAGATGTCCCGCACGACCGCCTCGGACAGGCCGCGCCGGGCGGAGGCCCCGGCGACGTCCGAGTCGTGCCAGCCGTACTCGTAGGCGCCGATCGACGCGATGATCTCGTCGTCGCTGCGCCGCTCGGATGCGGTGGCCGCGTTCGGTGCCGCTGGCACGGTCGGTGCCGCGGGAGTGAGGCCGGCTGCCTCGACGGCGTCGTGCGCCTGGGTCGGTGCGCTCATATCAGTCCTTGGTCGCGGGATTCGGTGCGGATGGTCCCGTGCGGACGGCTCCGGCGTGGCCGGCTCCGGTGGGGACAGTTCCGGTGCTGCCGGCTCGGGGCCGCGGCAGGATCGGGATGGTCGTGGTGCAGGCGTGGGCGCCGGCCGCGATGGTCGACAGGCGTTGCACGTGGGTGCCGAGCAGGCGGGAGAACAGCCGCATCTCCTCGTCGCAGAGCGCCGGGAACTCGGCGGCGACCCGCTGCACGGGGCAGTGTCCCTGGCACAACTGGATGGTCGGGGCGCCCGGCACGGGCCGGACGCTCGCCGCGAAGCCCTCTTCGGTCAGGGCTTCGGCCAGGCGCCGGGCGCGTTCGGCGACGCCGATCACGGCGTCGCCGGGTTCGGTATCGGTGCGTCCGGCGTCAGTCGGTTCGATGCCGCCCGGTTCGATGCCGCCCGGTGCGCCGGCAAGTCGGGGCGCGTATCGCTCACCCGCGGCGGCGAACCTGCTGCGGGCGAACTCGAGCACCGCCTCCTCGCCGAGCGCCTGCTCCAGTCGGCGCAGGGCAGCGACGGCGATGTCCGAGTACGCCCCGGAGAGTTCGCTCTGGCCGCGCGCCGTCGTGACGTACGCCCGCGCCGGGCGGCCGCGGGTGCGCGGAGATGGCCGGACGTGCACCGCGATGAGGCCGTCCAATTCGAGCTGGGCCAAGTGCCGGCGGATCGCGGCCGGGGTGACGCCGAGGCGGCCGGCCAGGTCGGCCGCGGTGACGGGACCGACGCCGGCGATCAGTTCGAGGACTCGACCGCGCGCGGGGCCATCGGCCTCGCCGGCGTGCCGCAGGCCGGCGTCGCGGACGTCGCCCGGCGCGGCCTCGACGCGCCCGGCGTCCGCCCGTCCGGCGTCGCGCACAGCACTTCCCGTCATGTCACCTCCCCGATGGTCTGCCGCCGGGTGCCGGGTCGTCCGCACGATGCATCGCCGCCGGACATCCGGGCGCCCCTTCACGTATTAGGCAACATTCTTGTTGCTTAATTGCCGAAAAGCAAGCGAGGATACCCGCACGCTCGACCCCGGCGACGTTCACGCGGCATGGAGCGCCGGCGTCCTGGCCCGCCACGCCGAGCAGAACGTCGGCCGGGACCGGACGCGACCCGATCGAATCGGTGCCTAATCGCTCCGCACTGCGATGGCTGGGTGGATGCGGGCGGCCCGCATGGCGGGGTACGCGGAGGCCAAGAACCCGACCACCCCACCGACGATCGGTCCCGCACCGAGCGTCCAGGGCTCCATGACGACGGACCAGTGGTTGAAAGCGGCAACGCTCGTGGTGACGGCCGCCGCCAGCGCACTGCCGGTCAGGCCGCCGATCACGCCCACCACCAGGCCCTCGCACCAGAAGACGGCAGAGACACCGGCGCGCGATGTGCCGAGCGCCCGCCGAAGCCCGATTTCGGCTGTTCGCGTGGTCACGGAGACCACCATCGCGTTGGCGATCAGCAAGGACGTCAACAGCAGCAAGAATGCGCCGATCCCACCGGCGAGCCGCCCGAGTTGCGTGTCGACGCCCCGCCGCAGCGTCGACAGGCTGACCACCTGGGATGCCTGGAGCCGCTCTGGGGCGTCCGGGCGGATGGCCGTTCGGATCACCCGAGATACGGGCGCCCCCGCCCCTGGCTCAACTCGGAGGAGCATGACTGTGTTGGCATCGGAGGCTGCGAATGCCTCGGCCCGCGCATACGGAATGACGACGTAGGTCGAGAGGTCGACAGCGGCCTGCGGCGAGTCCTCGAGGAAGTCGACGACCTGGTACCGAGTGCGCCCGAGCCGGACATGATGACCTGTCGGGTCACCGGAGACGGGCACGCCGAGCCGCTCGGCCGCTCGGCGCCCGAGAATCGCGATGTTCTCCTCGCCGCTGAGGAACCAGTCCCGGCCCGCCCGGAGCGACACTCCTGCGGCGTCGAGATAGCCGGGGGTGAGCCCGATCAGACGTAACGCGTCACCCGACGGTGATCCCGCTTCGAGTTCCACGGCGACGTCCTGCGTCTGCGGGACCTCCAGGCGGCGACCCGCCGCGACCACCAGATCGATCGCACCGGCGCGCCGTTCGGCATCGGGCGGGAAGTCGCGGCTGACGCCGCCGACCGCGGCTGCCGACCCGCCGTTGTCGGCATCGGCGCCGGACCCGGCAGCGTCCGGGACTCCGGCGTCAGCGGCTTCCGCGGCGTCGGCGGCTTCGGGGTCCGAATCCGCCGGTGACACCGTCACGGTCAGCAGATTGAGCGTCGCGGCGGCCATGTCGGCCCCGATCTGGCGGGCGGCCGTCGCCGAGATACCCACCGCAGCGAGCAGCGCGCCCGTGCTCAACGCAACAGCCACAATGATCAGCGCGGTGCGCGCCCGCCGCGCCGACAGTTCGAGGACGACGTCAGCGAGCACGTCCCGCCCGCGGGCCACCCGCCCTGCCCCGCCCCGCGCAACCGAACGCCGGCGCGCGCCGACCCGCCGGCCCACCTTCACAACGCGACTCCGGCGGCCGGCCGCGGTGCGATCCTGCCCTCGTCGAGCGCGACCGAGCGGTCGGCCCAGCGGGCGATTCGCCGGTCGTGGGTGATGACGACGACGGCGACGCCCCGGCGGGCTGCTTCGTCGAACAACCCGAGGATGATCTCGGCGTTGACCTCGTCAAGGTTTCCGGTCGGTTCGTCCGCGAGCACGACCCGGGGATCAGTCGCAATCGCGCGGGCGATGGCGAGCCGCTGCTTCTCGCCCCCGGACAGCAGACGGCCCAGTCCCGACGCCCGATGCACCAGGCCGACCCTGCGAAGGACGTCGGCGACGGCGCCGGGACGGTCGCGACGCGGCACGCCGTTGACGGCAAGCTTGAGGTCGATGTTCTGCGCAACGGTTCGATGTCCGAGGACGTGGGCGTCCTGAAAGACGAAACCGAGAGCCTGGGCACGCACGCGGTCGCGTTCACGCGGCGAGAGTCCGGCCGTCGACTCACCCAGAAGTTGGTACCCACCCGCATCGGGCTCATCGAGCAGCCCGAGGACGTTCAGCAAGGTCGACTTGCCCGAACCCGATCGGCCGATGATTGCCACCCGCTCCCCCGCCCGGACATCGAGGTCGACCCCGCGCAGGGCCTGCACCGGCGGCACCGTCGCATACGTCTTGACGATGCCCCTCGCCCTGATCGCCGCCGTCATGGCGTCCCGTGCACGAGCACGCGCTCGCCGAGAGCCAGTCTCCCGGTCACGAACGCGTATCCGTCCGCCGTTCGATCGACTTCGACCCGAACCTCACGCGCTGCCGAGCCCGCCAGCACGACGACGTAGTGGTTGTCACCCGACTCGCGCACGGCAACAAGGGGAACGGCAACACCCTTCGTGGGCTTGCCTCGATCCGGGAGGCGGACCAACACGGCCTGCCCGTCGCCGAACTTGGCCCGCGCCGGCTCTTCGAGCGTCACGGTGATGTCGTAGCCCGGCAGACTCGATGTCTCGTCTGCCGCCCGGAACTCGCCGACGGCCGCAATCCGGCCGGCAACGGAGCGCCGCTGGTCCGTCGTCGGCGCCACCTGCACGGTGACTCCGCGAGCGAAGACGGCGGCATCCTTGACTCCGACCCGAGCGGTGACGGTGAGGACACCGGCACGCAGAGTCGCCACCGAGTTGTCCTCGCTCGGCACGGCCCCGACCGGCAGGACGGACACAACCTCGGAGCCTGCTGCGTCAACCGCCTGGATCTCGGCCATGGGCAGTGGAGTCGCCGCCGCCAATTCCGCGTCCGCGACCGCCTGGCGCGCCGCCGCCAACGTCTCCTCTTTGCCGCCGGGTGGCGACGCTTGGACCTTCCGCAACACCGAGCGGGCCTCGGCGAGCGCATCAGCCGCCTCGGGCGGCACCAGCGGCGGGGCCATCCCCACCGACCGGAAGAGGTCGCGCACCGCGCGGGCGGTGCCGACTCCGTAGCTTCCGTCCACTGCGCCCGAGTAGAAACCGATGGTCTGCAAGGCTTGCTGAACGGCCCGGACGTCGGCCCCCGAGTCCTCGGGATGCAGGTCCCGATAGAGCCGGAACGGCAAAGCCAATGCGACGATCGGCCGACCGTTGACCTCCATCAGCACCTGACCCGACCGCAGGACGGCACCCGGTTCGCGGTGATGCGCGGTGACCACGACGCCGGCCGCCTCAGCCACGACCGGCGCGACCTTGACCGCTGTACCGGCTGCGGCGACCCCGGCGGCTTCCGCCACGGGCGGGGTGTAGGTACGGGTCTGGACGGGGGCCGTGACCACCGGATCGGCGCGGGAATTCTCTTCAGCCGCGTCCCAGGGCGAGCGCACCAGGCGCCCGGCCAGAAAAGCGGCAATCGCGCAGACCACACATGCGGCGATCCAGATCGCCAACCAGCGTGGCGGCGGGGTCCGAACCACCGCCCCGCCGCCGGCAATCGAATCTTCGCCCCCGCCTGGCAGCGCCGGGTGCGGACCCCCGACGGACTCCCTCACAGCGCCCCGTGCTCGGCGAGGTACGACTTCGCCTGGAGCCGGAGGGCATCCATGCGCTCCTTTTGCGCGCTCAACTCAGTCGCGTACTTCTCGATGATCGGCGCCTGGGCAGCCGCCACAATGTCGGCCATCCGGCGAATCAGATCGACCCGATCCTTGCAGGCCACCACCTGCAGGGCGAGTTCGATCTGCTCGGCCGAAATCGCTGCGAAGTCGGCTCCCTTCACTGCGAAGACCAGTTCGGGGTGCGGTTCGAGGCCCTTGCTCGCCAGGCACGTGTGGTACTCGCCGATCGCGGTGCGCGCCGCGTCGCCGGCGATCGCCGACTCCGAGGCATCGCTCAACGCCTGCGCCCAGGGCCCGCCCCGAAAGACCCGGCCCAGATCGAACTGCTTCCATTGCTCGGACTTACGACAATCGAACGCAATTCGTTGCTCCTGTTGCGGCAGATCGCCAACGAACCGTTCCGGTGGACGGGGCGTCGATGCCGGCGATCCGCCGTCGACATCGACATTGTTTGCGCGCAAGTCCTCCGTCGGGCTCGGCCGCACGAAACCGAACTTGCTCGCCTGGTCAACGGTCCACACGCCGAACTCCTGACTGACGTCGTAGAGCGGCTGCTGCGGTAAGTCCAGCGGCGAATAGTCGACCCCCTTCGCCGACGCGCACGCCCACTCCACGTGGCTGGCCGCGCTCGTTGCCAAGTTCTGGTCATTCGTCGATGGCCGCGCGTACCTGTCCGTCGGCAACAGAATTGTGCCCCGCGCCGGATCCACCTCGGCCGTCACGTCAATATCGGTGTTGCCGCGGGTCGATTGAGAAGAGGTCCCAGCCGGGACAGGGTCATGGCCGTCCGATCCGCATCCGGCAGCCACAAGGCATACCCCGAGGAGCGCCAGGGCCGGTCGGCACGCAAGCCGGTAGCGCCGGATCACTTGCAGTTGAGGAAGTAGTAGCTGCGAATCTGCCCGTCAAAGGAGACGCCTGCACCATCAAAACCAGCGCCGTTCGACAGCTTCGGGTCGCGATAGTTCCTGGTGGTCGCTTGGCTATCCAGCGTGAATCGCTTGCCGGTGTCCGTTCCGTAGGAGTTCGTGAGGACACAAGCCGCGCCGCTCGGACAACTCGACAACGCCGATGCCGGGGCCGCTCCGACCCCGACGACCATCAAAAGACTCAGCGCGCCACCAGTCACCAAACGCTTGAAATTCATACTAATTCACCATTCCATGCCTTGGGCCGTATATATCATCGAACGCGGCAATCGTAGTATGTGGGCTTCGAACGGTCAAGCCATACCTTCTCACCTCGCCGGAGAAGTTCAGCCGTGAGCGACGTCTTCGACCCGTGACCCCGGGTCGTAAGATGCCGCCATGCCGAACCCGAGCGCCGTCGCTCTGGCCGGACTCGTCAAGCGGTACGCGGGCCGGACAGTCGTGGACGGCATCGACCTGACCGCGCCCCTGGGCGCGGTCACGGCCGTGCTCGGCCCCAACGGCGCGGGCAAGACCACCACGATCGAATGCTGCGAGGGTTTGCGCAGGCCGGACGGCGGAACCGTGCGGGTGCTCGGCCTCGACCCCGCCGGGGACGCTCGCACCCTACGCCCCCGGGTCGGCGTGATGCTGCAGGACGGGGGCCTGCCCAGCGGCGCCCGCGCCCTGGACGTGTTGCACCACGTCGCCGCCATGTACGCCGACCCGCTCCCGGTCGGTCCGCTGGCCGAACGGCTCGGGCTGCCGGCCTTCGCGCGGACCACCGTCCGGCGCCTGTCCGGCGGGCAGGCCCGCCGCCTCGCCCTGGCCACGGCCGTCGTCGGGCGGCCCGAGGTGCTCTTCCTGGACGAGCCGAGCGCAGGCATGGACCCGCAGAGCCGGCACGCCGTCTGGGCGCTGGTGCGGGAATTGCGGGCGGACGGCGTCGGCATCGTGTTGACCACCCACCTGATGGACGAGGCAGAGGACCTGGCCGACCAGGTCGTCGTCGTCGATCACGGACGGGTGATCGCGGCCGGGACCACCCACGGCTTGCTCACCGCGGGCGGCGCCGACGGCGCCCACCTGCTCACCCTGGAGGCGCGGGCGGGCCTGGACCAGCGGGCGATCGCCCGGGCCCTCGCCGGCCCGGCCGGCGACGCCGGCGCCTGGACCGTCAGCGAGCCCACCCCGGGGCGCTACTGCGCCACCGGGTCCGTCACCCCGGCGAGCGTCGCGGCGCTGACCCGATGGCTCGCCGAGCGCGAGGAACTAGCCGCCCGGATTACGGTCGGCAAGCGCACGCTCGAGGACGTCTTCCTCGATCTGACGGGACGGAACCTGCGATGAGCCGAACCGTGACCGACGCCGCCGGGCCGAGCCCGGCCGGGACCGAACCGGGTCCGGGCAGCGGGCGGCGCCCCGGGGACCGGGGGCAGCGTGCTGCCGCCGACGGCGGCAACGGCAGCCGAGGCACAGCCTCGGACCGGGTGCCGGCCGCTGCTCCCGCCTGGCGGCGGGTGCTCCGCCAGGGCGGGTTCGAGGCCGCGACGATCATGCGCAACGGCGAACAGATCCTGGTCACCATCCTGATGCCGGTCCTGCTTCTGATCGGCCTCACGAAGGCGACGTTCGTGGCGATCGACACCACGGGTACCCGGATCGACGCGGTCACGCCCGGCGTCCTGGCCCTGGCCATTATGGCCGGCGCGTTCACGTCCCAGGCCATCGCGACGGGCTTCGACCGCCGCAACGGGGTGCTTCGACTGCTTGCCACGACGCCGCTCGGTCGATCGGGGCTCGTCCTGGGCAAGACGCTGGCGGTGTTGGCCATCGAGGCGGGCCAGGTGGTGGTGATCGGCGCCGTCGCGGTCGCGCTCGGCTGGCGACCGGCTGCGGCCGGCCTGCTGCCGGCGGCCGTGGTCGCGCTCCTCGGCGCGGCCGCGTTCACCGCCCTGGCGCTCGTCATCGCGGGCACGATGCGGGTGGAGGCGGTGCTGGCCGTCGCCAATCTGCTGCTTATTCTCCTCGCGGCCGGCGGCGCGGTGGCGCCGGCCAACCAGCTACCGAGCCCGGCGGCCGAGATCGCGGCCTGGCTCCCCTCGGGCGCGCTGGGCGAGGGCCTGCGCGACGCTCTCATGGCCGGCACGCTCGACGCCCGGCCCCTCCTGGTGCTCGTGAGCTGGACGATTCTCCTGAGCTGGGGCGCGGTGCGGCTGTTCCGCTGGGAGTGACGGCCGCCCCGACCGGGCGCCGCCGGCCGGTGAGTGACGCCGCGTCAGATTACGACGTTCCAGAGCAGATCCGACGGATGCCCGATACGGTGTTCGGGTGAGCACCTTTGGCACCGACGGCGCCGCCGCATCGGCCATCGCGCCCGAACCCCCCACCTCCGTTCCGCCCGGTCCGATGGCCCGACGGCGCCCCGCCGCCGGGGCGGTCCTGGTCGCCAATCTCGTCGCCCAGGTCGTGATCGTGGTGACCGGCGGCGCGGTCCGGCTGACGGCGTCGGGGCTCGGCTGCGCCGCCTGGCCGCAGTGCCAGCCCGGTCACTTCACCCCCACCCGGCACGCCGAGTCGGCATTCCACCAGACGATCGAGTTCGGCAACCGGACGCTGACCGGCGTCCTGACGCTGATCGCGATCGCCGTCGTGCTGCTGGTGTGCACCGACCGGGCCCGGTCGCGCGGCTACCGCGCGCTCGGCGCAGTCCCGCTCGCCGGGGTTCTGCTGCAGGCGTTGGTGGGCGGTGTCGTGGTCCTCGCGGACCTGTCCCCCGGCTGGGTGGCGCTGCACTACCTGATCTCGGCGGCCCTGATCGCGGCCTCGACGGTGCTGCTCTACCGCTTCCGCGAGGGCGACGGCCCGCCGGAACCCACCGTGGACCGGCCGACCGTGCTTGTGGCCCGCGCCCTGGCGACGGTGCTGCCCGTGGTGTTGATCCTCGGCACCGTCGCCACGGGTTCCGGCCCGCACGGCGGCGATGAGGACGTGGCATACCGGTTCGCCGTCGACCCGGTGGCGGTCTCCCGGCTGCACTCGGTCTGCGTCTGGGTCTTCGCCGCGCTGTTGACCGTCCTGGCGTACCGGATCCTGCGGCGCCCGGCGGCCCCGCCCGGGCCGGCAGTCCCAGCCGGCCCGGCCGGGCCGGGCGCCCGCCGCGCAGTTCTCACGCTCGCCGCGGTAACCCTGGTCCAGGGCGCGATCGGCTACGCGCAGTACGCCACGGGCCTCCCGATCGGCCTGGTCGGGCTCCACATGCTCGGCTCCGCGCTGCTCATCGTCGCCACCACGTGGACATTGCTCACCCTTCGGGTTCGCCGGGCGCCGGCGGGCTGACCGCCGGCCCTACCTCAGCGCGCCGGGTTCCGTTCCGGCCACGGCGCGTCGGCCGGCCGCAGCGAGGTCCAGCCGCCCGCCCGCGCCGCGTGCGCGGCCAGAATCCCCACCACCGCGGACGGGTTGTGCACGTCGCCCCGCAGGACCGCGGCCACGGCGTCGTCCAGCGGCACCCAGCGCAACTCCATGTCGAGTTCCTCCGCCTCGCGCGCGTAGCGCGCGTGGTCGGGCACGGGGGCCAAGTCCCGGGCCAGGAACAGCCGCAGGGCCTCGGTGGACCCGCCCGGCGTCGTGAAGTAGTCGACCAGAACGTCCCACCGGGCGGCGGTCAGGTCCGCCTCCTCGGCGAGCTCGCGCTCGGCCGCGGCCCGCGCGTCCTCGCCGGCGACGTCGAGTAGGCCCGCCGGGATCTCCCACAGTTCGCGCCCCACCGGGTGCCGGTACTGGAGCAGCAGCAGCACGCGCTCGGCCCGGTCGAGCGCGACGATGCCCACCGCCCCCGGATGGTCGACGTACTCCCTGGTCACCACCCCGCCCGCGCCCAGGTCGACGACGTCGGACCGCATCCCGAAGACCCGCCCCCGCCAGGCCTGCTCGGACGAGACGACGGGCCGCGGCGCCGCGATGTCCGCGAGCCCGGCCTCCCCGCCCACCTCAGCCCGCCCGGTGGGCGAGCGCGGCCCCGACCAAGCCCGCGAACAGCGGGTGGGAGCGGGTGGGCCGGGACTTGAACTCGGGGTGACCTTGGGTGCTGATGTAGTAGGGGTGCACGTCCGGGGGCAGTTCCACGAACTCGACGAGCGTCTTGTCCGGGGACGTCCCGCTGATCATCAGGCCGGCCTCCTCCAGCCGGTCCCGGTAGGCGTTGTTCACCTCGTAGCGGTGCCGGTGGCGCTCGGAGACCCGCTCCCGGCCGTACGTCTTGGCCGCGAGCGAACCGGGCGTCAGCACGGCGTCGTAGGCCCCCAGGCGCATGGTCCCGCCGAGGTCGCCGGCGCCACCGACGATCGCCCGCTGCTCCGCCATGGTCGCGATGACCGGGTTCGAAGTCTCCGGCTGGAATTCGGTCGACGACGCGTCCTCGATGCCAAGCACGTTGCGGGCGTACTCGATCACCATCGATTGCAGGCCGAGGCAGATGCCGAGGGTGGGCACCAGGTTCTCGCGCGCCCAGCGCAGCGCGCCGAGTTTGCCCTCGATCCCCCGGACGCCGAAGCCACCGGGCACCAGGACGCCGTCGACGCCGGACAGGGCGGCGGCCGCAGCGGGCGGGGTCGAGCAGTCGTCGGAGGGCACCCAGCGGATCTGCACCCTGGCGTCGTGGGCGAAACTGCCGGCGCGCAGCGCCTCGGTGACGGACAGGTACGCGTCCGGCAGGTCGATGTACTTGCCGACGAGCGCGATCTCGACCTCGTTGACCGGCTGGTGGACACGGCGCAGCAGCCGGTTCCAGGACTCCCAGTCGACATCGTGGAACGGCAGCCCGAGCCGGCGCACGACGTAGGCGTCGAGGCCCTCGGAGTGCAGCACCCGCGGGATGTCGTAGATGCTCGGCGCGTCGACGGCGTTCACCACGGCCTCGTTGTCGACGTCGCACATCAGCGCGATCTTGCGCTTGACCGGCTCGGGGACCTCGCGGTCGGACCGGACGACGATGGCGTCCGGCTGGATGCCGATGCTGCGCAGGGCCGCGACGGAGTGCTGAGTGGGCTTGGTCTTCAACTCACCCGAGGGCTTGATGTACGGCACCAGCGAGACGTGCAGGAAGAAGACGTCCTCCCGGCCGAGTTCGTGCCGGACCTGCCGGGCCGCCTCCAGGAAGGGCAGCGATTCGATGTCGCCCACCGTCCCGCCGATCTCGGTGATGATCACGTCGACCTCGGCGCCGGCCTGGGCCCGCATCCGCGACTTGATCTCGTCCGTGATGTGCGGGATCACCTGGACCGTGTCGCCGAGGTAGCCACCGCGGCGCTCGCGGGCGATGACGTCCGAGTAGACCTGACCCGTGGTGACGTTCGCGGACGCGGTCAGCGGCGCGTCCAGGAAGCGCTCGTAGTGACCGATGTCCAGATCCGTCTCGGCGCCGTCCTCGGTGACGAAGACTTCCCCGTGTTGGAACGGGTTCATGGTGCCCGGGTCGACGTTGAGGTAGGGGTCGAGCTTCTGCATCGCGACCCGCAGACCGCGGGAGCGCAACAGACGCCCCAAACTGGATGCCGTCAAGCCTTTCCCCAGGGAAGAGGCGACGCCGCCAGTGACGAAGATGTGCGCGGTTCGATGGTCGGAGCGAACTCCCGACATGCGCGCGGAGGGCCGGATCAGGTGGTCTGCCACGGGACTCCATGCTATCAGCGACCGGTGCTCGGGCTCCCCTCGGGGAGCGGCGCCCCGCCGCGCCGCAGCAGGCCGGTCAGGGCTGTCCGGTCCGCCAGCCACGATCCGGCGAGCGTGATCGCACCCGCGATCAGGCCGGCCGCCAGGGCCGCGCCGATCGCCGCCGCCGCGGAGGCGTCGGCCGGCAACAGGGCGCGCCCGACCAGGGCGCCCAGCGGCGCCCCGACGCCGGCGCTCACCCCGGCGACGACGAGCGTGCGCGGGACGCCGCGCAGCGCGGCGGTCCCGGCGTGCCGGCGCACCGCCAGCAGCAGTCCGGCCCCGGCCACCGTCATCCCGATCGTCGTCGCGAGCCCGAGCAGCAGCAGCACCGCGGGCTGGGACCGTGCGCCGAACGCGGCCGGCAGGGCGAAGCAGGCAGCCGCGACGGTGAGCCAACCGATCGACGCCGAGGCGACCGCCGCGCGCTGCCGGTCGATCGTGTACAGCGCCCGGGACAGGTGCAGGATCAGCGCGTACCCGACGATGCCCGGCGCCATCGCCGCCACCGCCGGCCCCAGGCCGCGCACCGATCCGCGCGCGACCTCGGCGAACAACGCCTCGGCCGGACCGGACGCGGCGATCAGCGCGGCCACCCCCACGGTGGCGACCACCAGCAGCGCCCGCGTCGTCGTCGCCAGCAGCGAGCGGAACGCGTCCGGCCGCTCCCGGGCGACGTGCTCGGCCAGCCGCGGGAACGCGCTCGTCGCGAGCGGGAACGCCAACACCGCGTAAGGCAGCAGGTAGAGCTGTTGCGCCGAGAAGTACGTGGGGAAGGTCTGCTCGGGCCCGAACAGGTAGGCGGCACCCATCGCGGCCAAGACGGACAGTTGCTGCCCGATCAGCACCCCGATCCCGGCGAAGGCGAGGTTGCGCGCGCGCGTTCCCTCCCCGCCCGGGAACCGCAGCGTCGGGCGCAGCCGCGTGCCCGTGCGCCGCACCGGCACCACGAGCGGCAGCGCAAGCATCGCGACGCCGGCCGTGGTCCCCCAGGCGAGCCACTGCACCGAGCCGGGCGCCAGCAAGCCGACGTCGGCCTGGTTGCCCTCGGCCAGGTGAGCGAACGCGATATAGACGCCGATCAGGGTGAGGCTCGACAGCAGGGGCGCGAACGCCTGCCAGAAGAACCGCTTGTGCGCCTGCAGGATGCCGCCGAACACCACCGCGACGCCGTACAGCGGCACCTGGACGGCGAAGATCCGCAAGAACGTTGTCATCGTCGGGGCGAGGTCCGGGTGCCGGGCCATGATGACGCTCGCGATCGGCGGCGCCGCGACGACCAGCAGCGCCGCCAGCGGCACGAGCGCGGCGAGGGTCCAGCCCAGCATCGCCGAGGCGATGCCGGAGATCTCGGCTCGGGCCCGCCGGGCGATCGGCGCGGCCAGCAGCGGCACCACGGACCCCGCGAGCGCTCCCCCGGCCGCGACCTCGAAGAGAATATTCGGCAGCACATTCGCCGACGTGTAGGCGGAGCCGACCCCCGCGGTGCCGACCGCGCCGAGTTGCACCAGCGAACGCCCGAATCCGACCAGCCGGCTGGCGATCGTGACGAGCGTGATCATGATGGCGGCGCCCGCGAGCGTGCTCGTGGCCGCGCGCAGCCGGCTCATCCCGGCGCCGGCGGCCGGGGCCCGCCCCTCGCTCAACCGGTCGCCCCCACGGCGCCGCCGCTCTCCACGCCGCCGCCGCTCTCCACGGCGCCGCCGCTCTCCACGGCGCCACTACCCACGGCGGGCCGCCGGCCCCAACCGTCGATCCGGTGCAGCACCGGATTCGCGTCGATGACCTTCGAGAAGCTCACCTTCTCGCTGGCCAGCGTCAAAGCCACCACCGCGGCCAGCGCCCCGACCCGGACGGGCCGCGGCGCGCCGAACGCCAGCTGGGCGCCCACGATCGCCCCGAGCGCGTTCGCGCCGCAATCGCCGAGCATGTCCCGCTCGCCGAGGTCCGCGGGCCCGCAGGCCGCCGCAGCGCCGAGCACGACGCCGGTCAGCGGCGCCGTCGTCGACGCGGTGCTCGCCGCGCTCAAGAGCGCGGCGGCCTTGAGCGCCCGGCCCGGCCGCAGGTCCAGCAGGTTGAGCAGATTCGCGGAGCCGGCGATCAGCGCCGTATCGATGGCGACGTCGGCCCACCGGCCGGCGCGGATCGTTGCCCGGGTCCCGATCACCGCCGCGACCAGCGCCGATGCGCCGATCCCGACGATCTTGAGCCCGCCGGTCGTCACGGTGCCGGCGGCCAGCGCCCCGAGGTGGCCCCGCAACCCCTTGGTCCGGGTGGCGGTGTCCTCCGCCAAGTCGTCGACCAGGCCGAATGCCCCCGCCCCGGCCGCGGCGATCGCGGCCGCCAGGCCCGCCGTACCACCGGTCGCCAGCGCGCCGGCCGCGAGTCCCGCGGTCGCCGCGGGACCCTCCATCAGGCTGATCGGCTCGCCCCGGTGGTTCGTTCGCACCCAGCGCCGCTCCCCGCCGATGGGTCGCGCCCCGAGACCCGCCCGGACCGCCGCGCTCACGCCGGCGGCCGCGGCCGCGCCCACGCCCGCGCCGGCAGCGCCGAGCCGCGCCAACCGCCCTGCTCGCATCGTGTCAGCCCTTTCCCGCCTCGCGCGCCACCGTCGTCGCGGCGCCGGTCGGTGTCTTCTTGGTCTTGGCGGTCGGCGTCGCGCCCTCGGTCGAGGACCGGGCGGGTGCCGGCGGCAGCACATCCGTCGCGCTGCTCTCGAAGCCGTATTGCCCCACCACCGCCCCGAGGCGGGCGGCGAGGGCCAACGGCACCGAGATCCGGCCGGCCTCGGCCTCGATCCCGCTCACGGTCGAAATGGTGTCCGCCGCGTTGCGATTGCGGATCGTCGAGATGAGATCGCCGGAGCGCGCCGTCGGCCCGATCACCAGGGCCGCCTTGGCGACCGCCTGGGCAGCCACCGCCAGCTCCACTTCGGCGTCGATCGCGCTGTCCGCGGGCTTCGTCGCGCTGGGCGAGGCCGCCGGTTCGGCCGCCTTCGCCGCGGAACCGGAGACGAGCACGATCGCCTCCGCGGGCTGCGCCTGCGCGGCCCGGACGGAGATGAGTTCGAACCGGACGAGTTGGCCCTCCAGGTCGACGGCCTGGCTCGACCGCGCCGCCGGATTCTCCGGTTGCGCCCCGGTCAGGGCGATCGCCAAGGTCTGCCCGAGCCGCCGCTCGACGGAGGCGTCCGCGGCGAGGTCGGGCTGGTTCTCCGCCAGCCCGTCGGCGACCGTCTTGCGGACGCTCGCGTCGCTCTCGTCCGTCCAGGAGGACGTCAGCCGCACGCGGGCGACGACCGCCGCCCCCGCGGCTTCGAACTGCGCGGCCAACTGCTTGTCCCGAGCGGCGTCGGTGCCGTCGACATCGACCAGCGCGACCCGCCGCCCGGCGAGGGAATCGGCCACGAGCTGCGGCCCCGCCGCCTCGATCATTCGGGCGTCGTCGGCGGCCTTGGCGTCCGCGGTGGCCAACTGCTCGCGCAGGTCGTTGCGCTCCGTGCGCAACGCCGCCACCTGGTCGGTGAGCTGGTCCCCGATCGCGTTCTGCAGCGGTCCGGCGCCGAGGATGATGCCGACCGCGAGCGCGAGAAAGACGGAGATCAGGGAAACGATGTGGTACCGGAAGTCGATCACGATCGAGCGCAGTCCTTCGGGGTGTCGTGCGGGGTCGGGGCCGTCCGGCGCGTGGCCGGCCGGCGTCGGTCGCCGGCGGTCACGAGAACAGCCCGCCGAACCAGGAGGTGAAATCGTCGAGGCGCGCACCGAGCAGCCCGACGACGGTCCGCCCGGCCGCGGTGGACAACAACGCCATGACCACGGCGAACAGCCCGGCGAGCGAGAGCAGAGCCAACTGGAAGTTCGAGATCCGGTGCCGGTACAGGCGCGAGACGCCCTTGGCGTCCACGAGCTTGCCGCCCACCCGCAGCCGGGTGAGGAAGGTGCTCGCCATGCCGGCCCGGCCCTTGTCCAGGAACTCCACCAGGGTGGCGTGGGTCCCGACGGCGACGATGACCTCGGCCCCCTTGTCGTCCGCGAGCAGCATGGCGATGTCCTCGCTCGTCCCGGTCGCCGGGAAGACGACCGGTTCGATGCCGAGTTCTTCCATCCGCTCGAGCCCGGGTGCCTTGCCGTTGCGGTAAGCGTGTACCACGATCTCGGCGCCGCTGCTCAGCGCCCGGTCGGAGACCGAGTCCATGTCCCCCACGATCATGTCCGGCTTCCAGCCGGCGTCGAGGATCGCGTCGGCGCCGCCGTCGACGCCGATCAGGACCGGGCGGTATTCCTTGATGTACGGACGCAGCGTGGCGAGGTCCTCGCGGTAGTGATATCCGCGCACGACGATCAGCGCCTGGCGGCCCTCGAAGGAGGTCCGCACGTCCGGCACGCCGACGCCGTCGAGCAGCAGTTCGCGCTCGCGGCGCAGGTACTCCATCGTGTTCTCGGCGAAGGCCTCGATCTCCGTGGAGAGATTCGCCCGCGCCTCCTCCAGGCTGGTCTGCACAGTGTCCGGGCACTGCAGGGTGCCCTTCGCCACGACGTCCTCGCCGGCCAGGACTTCCCCGCCGCGCAGCCGCAGCTCGCGGCCCTCCGCGATCGACATAATGTCGGGGCCGAGATCATCTACGAGCACAATCCCGGCCTCGACCAGGATCTCGGGGCCGACATTCGGATACCGGCCGGAAATGGAGGGCGCCGCATTCAGGACGGCGACCGGCTTCGCGGCGACGAGGGCGTCCGCTGCGACGCGGTCGATGTCCTGGTGATCGATGACAGCGATGTCGCCGGGTTGGAGCCTCTTGGTGAGCCGCTTGGTCCGAGCATCGACCCGGGCGGGGCCCATGGTGTCCGGCTCCGGCGTGGTGGCGGGGGGGCGTCGCAGCGTGAGTCTCATCACGGTCTATCGTCCCACGGCTGACGACTCCAGGAGTTCGAGAGCGTGCCGTCGGGCGGCTGCGGAATCTTGTGCGCCCGACAGCATCCGGGCCAGTTCCCGCACCCGATCCTCGCCCGAGACCTCACGAACGCCAGTGACCGTCCCGCCGACGACGCCATCCGCGCCCGCGGCGCCGGTCGCGTCCGGGTCGGCGATTTCGCCCGGAGTGTCCTTGGTCACAACCAATTGGGAGTCCGCGAAAGCGGCCACCTGCGCCAGGTGAGTCACGACGACGACCTGCGTCGTCCGCGCCAACCGCGCCAACCGGCGGCCGACCTCGACGGCCGCCCGGCCCCCCACGCCGGCGTCGACCTCGTCGAAGACGAAGGTGGGCAAGGGCGCCCGCCCGGTCGCGGCCGGCTCGCCTGCGGCCGCCGTCGCCAGCGCCACCTCGATGGCCAACATCACCCGGGACAACTCGCCGCCGGATGCCCCCTGGCCGAGCGGGCGCGCGGGCGCGCCCGCATGCGGCACCAGCGCGAAACCCACCTGATCGGCCCCCCAGGCGCCTGGCTCGGCCGCGGGGTCGACGGTGATCAGCAGCGTCGCGCCGCCCATCCCCAGCCCGCGCAGTTCAGCCGTCACCGCGGCGCTCAGCCCGGCGGCCGCGGCGGACCGCGACGCCGTGATCTGCCCGGCCAGGTCGGCCAGCCGCGCGGACACCTCGGCCAGCTCCGCGGCGAGGGACCCCAGCCGACCGCCGTCGTCCTCGAGGTCCAGCAATCGCAGCCCCGCCGCCGACGCCCAGTCGAGGACCTCGTCGATCGTCCCGCCGCGCACCCGGGTCAGGCTCGCCAGCTCCGCGAGCCGCGCGTGAGCGGCCTCGAGGCCGGCGGGGTCTGCCTGCAGATCGTCGGCGTAGCCGGCGATGTCGGTCCCGATGTCCGCCAGCGCGTAGCCCACATCGGCCAGCCGCTCCGCGAGCGGCGCCAGCGCCGGATCGGTCCGGGCGGCGGCCTCCAACGCGCGCCGCGCCTGCTCGCACGCGGCCGCGGCGCCCGGCCCGGACCGCTCGTCGTCGCCCGCGATCGCCTCGTGCGCCACCTGGGCTGCCAGGCGGAGGTCCTCGGCGTTGGCCAGCCGCGCCGCCAGGGCCATCAGTTGCGCGTCCTCGCCCGGCCGCGGATCCACGCGTTCCACCGCCGCCAAGCCGGCGCGCAGTTCCTCCGCCTCCCGGGCGCGTTCGGCCGCATGGGTCTCGATCTCCTGGATCTTGGCGGCCAGCCCGGCCCGCTGCGTCCAGGCGGCGCGATAGTCGCGCAGCAACTCGGCGTGGTCCGGACCTGCGTAGGCGTCCAGCGCCGCGCGCTGTCGGCTCGCGGAGCGCAGCCGCACCTGCTCGGATTGCCCGTGCACGGTCACCAGTTCCGCCGCGATGTCCCCCAGCACCGCCGCCGGCACGCCGCGCCCGCCCAGGTGTGCCCGGGATCGGCCGCCCGCCGCGACGGTGCGCAGCACCACGACCGTGCCGTCCTCCTCGATCTCGCCACCGGCGTCGTCGATCCGACGCAGCGCCGCCGGCACGTCCCCGACCCGGAACCGCCCCTCGGCGACCGCCGTCGTCTCGCCGCTGCGCACCGCGGCGGGGTCGGCCTTGCCACCCATCAGCAGCCCCAGCCCGGTCAGCAGCATCGTCTTGCCCGCCCCGGTCTCGCCCGTGATCACCGTCAGACCCGGGCTCAGCGGGACCCGGGCCCGCCGGATCACGCCGAGATTCTCGATGGCGATCTCCTCGATCACGCTTCGCCCACCTCCCGGCTCGGCTCGGCCGGCTCCCCGCCGGACCCCGACCGATCCCGCTCGTCGTCGGGCTCCAGGCCCCGCCCTCGCCAGCCCGCGACGGGCAGCGAGAATTTCGAGACCAGCCGGGAGGTGAACGTTCCCCGGCTCAGCCGGGCGAGCCGGATCGGCGTCGCGCTGCGCCGCACCTCGACCCGCGAACCCGCCGGCAGATCCACCTGCCGGCGTCCGTCGCAGATCAGGATCCCGGTCGACGCCGACCGGTCCAGCACCTCGACGGTGAAGGACGACGCCGGACCCACCACGAGCGGTCGGGCGAACAGCGCGTGCGCAGCGATCGGTACCAGGAGCACCGCATCCACGTTCGGCCAGACCACCGGACCGCCGGCCGAGAACGCGTGCGCCGTCGAGCCCGTCGCCGTCGCCATCACGACGCCGTCGCAACCGAAGGTGGACAGGGCATGCCCGTCGACCCCGATGGCGACCTCCAGCATCCGCTCGCGCTGCACCTTCTCGACCGAGGCCTCGTTCAGCGCCCAGCCCGTCAACGGTTCGGCGCGGCCGGGCAGATCAACTCGAACGTCGACCACCGGCCGTTCCTCGACGACGTACGACCGGTCCGCCAGCCGACGGACGGCGGCGCGCAGATCCTTGCGCTCGCTCTCGGCGAGGAAGCCGACGTGGCCCAAGTTGATGCCGAGCAGCGGCACCTCGGTGCCGTGCGTGAGCTCGGCGGCGCGCAGGATCGTGCCGTCCCCGCCGAGCACCAGCACCACCTCGGCAGCCATCACCTCGTAGGCGCGCGCATCGGACATGTGATTGCCGAAGGTCTCGGTGAGATCGTCGTCGTGCAGCGCGACGGTGAAACCGGCGTGCTCGAGTTCGCGCACGGCCTCCCGGAGGGCTACCACGGCCTCCGGCCGGCCGCCGTGCGTCACGATCAGGACTCGTCGGCTCACTCTGCGCCCCCATCCACGTCGGTCGTGATCGCCGGCCTGTCGCCCACGGCGAGGACCGGCGGGGTCGGTGGCGCCCCGTCCGGCCGGCCGCCCGCCGCCGGGACCCAGGCCACCGCCCGAGCCGCCGCGGTCTCCAGGTCCATCCATGCGGGCCCGGGCGCCTGCGACGCGCCCGAACCCACGACGTCGGAAACCACGACGCCGGAACCCACGGCACCCGATCCGGGTTCCCGGCGCAGCAGGAGGAAGTACTCCACGTTGCCGCTCGGGCCGGGCAGCGGGCTCGGCACGACCGCCGACGGGAGGAGGCCCTGCTCGGCCGCGCACCGGCCGACGTCGACCACTGCACGCGCCCGCAGCCCCGGGTCGCGGACCACTCCGCCGCGCCCGAGCCGCTCCCGGCCGACCTCGAATTGGGGCTTGACCAGGACAATGACGCGCGCTCCCGGCCGAGCGACCCCGGCGATCGTAGGCAGGACGATCCGCAGCGAGATAAAGGACAGATCGGCGACCACCAGTTCCGGCGGGAACGCCAGGTGGTCCGGCCGCAACTCACGGACGTTCCGTCCCTCCAGGACCACGACGCGCGGGTCGGCGCGCAGGGGGGCGGCCAATTGCCCGTGCCCCACGTCCAGCGCGACCACCTGGGCCGCGCCGCGCTGCACCAGCACCTGCGTGAAGCCGCCCGTCGAGGCGCCGAGGTCGAGGCAGTGGGCGCCCGCCACGGTCGGCGCGACGCCGGCGCGCACCAGGGCGTCGAGCGCTCCGGCGAGCTTGTGGCCGGCTCGGGAAACGTAGTCCTGCTCCTGCGGCCGCGCCTCGACCACGAGGTCGGACGCGGCGGCCACCGCCGTCGACGGCTTGGTCACGGGCGCGCCGTCGGCCCGGACCCGGCCGGCCAGCACGAGGTCCCCCGCGTGCCGTCGCGACCGCGCCAGGCCGCGGCGGACGAGTTCGGCGTCCGCGCGCGCGCTCATATCAATCCTCGACCCGTCCGAGGCGCTCGACCAGGCCGTCGTGGATCGCCTCATACACGGCGACATGTTCCCGCGGCGCCAGGTTATGCAGGCCATCCAGCAGGGCGAGTTCCTCGATCTGCTCGGCCTCGCCCGCCGGATCGATTCCGGCCAACGACATCGCCTCTCCTCGTCCTCGTGCGTGCTACCGGCTGCGGGACCGCCGACGAGGCCGGCCCGGCAGGTCAACGCTACCGGGCGCTGCGCCCAGGGCACGGATCAGGGGCCGACCGCGAGTTGCGGGAGGCGATCCGGGTCGACGCCCGCCCCGTGGTCGGCCGCTTCCCATGCCGCCGCCACCACGGCGCGGACAGTGTCGATCGTCGTCGGGCCGTCGACCTCGATCTCCACCCCGCCGGCACGCACCCGAGCCGCCGAGGCCGCACACTGCCACCAGCCGTGCCCGGTCGGCGCCGGCGCGGCGTGGGGCACCAGCAGCGCGCGCAGGTCCGCGCCGATGTAGTCCGGTCGATGTTCGGGCGCCGCCAGGATCAGATCGCGCACCGTCGAGACGCCGGTCAGCACTGCGAGTCCCGAGTAGCCGCCGGCGCGGGCGCCGGCCAGGTCGGTGTCGAGCCGGTCGCCGATAACCAGCACTCGGTCGGCGCCGGCCCGCTCGACCGCCATCCGGTACATCGTCGGCGAAGGCTTGCCGGCGCTGTCGGGGACCACGCCGGTCGCGGCCTGCACCGCCCGGACGAGCGTCCCGTTGCCCGGCGCGATCCCGCGGGAGGTGGGAATCGACAGGTCGAGGTTGCTGGCCACGTGCCAGGCCCCCTGTTGGATGGCGTAGGCCGCCTCCGCGAGTTGCTCCCAGCCGACGGCCGGCGAGTAACCCTGCACCACGGCGACGGGCTCGTCCTGCGCGGTCTCGACCACCACGAAGCCCTCATCGTGCACCGCGGTGAGCAGCCCGGCCCCGCCGACGACGAGCACCCGATCCCCCCGCTTCAGGCGGGTCCGCAGCAGCGCCGCCGCCGCCTGGGCCGCCGTCATAACTTCGTCGGGCGACGCCGGGATATCAAGTTCCGTGAGTTGCTCCGCCACCGTGCTCGGCTCGCGCGAGGCGTTGTTCGTGACGAAGACGAGCCGCAGGCCCGCTTCGCGCGCCTGTGCCAGCGAATGCGCCGCGTGCGGGATCGCCCGGTGGCTGCGGTAGGCGACACCGTCGAGGTCGACGAGGGCCAGCTCGTAGCGGGTCGCCAACGGCTCCGCGCAACCGCTCAGCCCGGCGGGGGCCGAGGCGCCCGCCGCCGTCATGAGGCGGTCCCGCCCGCTCGGGTGTTCGAGCCCTCATCGCCGGCGGGCGCCGCTTCGACCGGGGGCATCGGAGCTTCGTCCGCCCCGGCGTCCGACCCCTGGCCAGGCTCCTCGTCCGTCAGGTCGTAGACGACGATCTCCGCGTCCCGGTCGAGTTGCGCCCAGGTGCGCTCGGCCTGCGCCAGCAGCGCCTGCGCCTGCGCGCCGCGCCCGGCCATCGCCAGCACCGTGGCCTTGGCCTCCGCCAGGCGCGCGTCGAGGTCCGGCCGTCCCGGCACCCGGGGTGCGCGATCGAGCACGGCGAGCGCGGCGTCGAGTTGCCCGAGGTCCGCCCGGGCCCCGCTGACCACCATCGCGAGTTCGAGTTCCGTCTCGGGCTCCAACGCGCCGGCCTCCTCAGCGGCCACCGCGATGGCCCGCTCGGGACGGCCGAGCCCGCGTTCGCAGTCGGCCATCACCGCGACATGCTCCGTGGATCCGCTCAGCCGCCGCAGCGTCCGCAATTCGCGCAACGCCTCTTGGTATCGCCCCGTCCGGTACGCCGCGAGGCCCGCGGTCTCCCGCACGACGTCGATCCGCCCGGCCCGCGCTACGGCGGCCCGGGCGTGGGCGTACGCCGTCTCGGGATCGTCCTCGAGCAGGCGAGCGACCATCACCAAGTGCCGGCCCACGTACTCCGCCGCGCTCTTGTCCAAGCTGCGCAATCGCCGCCGAGCCACATCATCCAAGTCGAGCCAGGACACGTCCGCCGGCACCGGCGGCCCCGCCGGCCGGCGGGGCGGCGCCTGATCGTCCGATCGGCTCGTCGCGCTTCGACCTGCCGGCGAGCGACCGCTCGCGCTGCCGCCCGTCGGGCCTCGGCCGGAACTCGACCCGTACCTCGCGTCGCCATCGCGCCCGGCGCTGTACCGGGAACCGCCCCGGGCACCGTCAGCTCGATCCGGGCGGGCGCCGCCGCGCGCCCGCCGACCGGGCGCCGAATCTCGATCCGCACGAGCGCGGTCACGGTCTTCGGAACCGCGCTCCTCAGGTTCGGTCATTCGGCTTCCTCTCTTCATCCTGGTCGGCGACCCGAAAAAACTGAAACCCGGGCGGCCAGGTGCTCCGCGGCAAGCGTGCGCGCTGATCCTGTCGGGCGCGATTCTGCCACGGTCGGGTCCCCGATTCGAGCAACTTCGGCGCCTGCGCTTCGGCGGTAGGGCTTTCGGCCGGACGCGGTGCGCTGTCTGTACAGCTGTCGGGATAGGTTGCCGGCGCCGGGTATGTCGAAGGCCCACCCTGTTGGGGTGGGCCTTCGGGTGTTCGGCGGTGTCCTACTCTCCCACTCCCTGGCGGGGGCAGTACCATTGGCGCTGGCAGGCTTAGCTTCCGGGTTCGGTATGGGTCCGGG
>JAVBMU010000058.1:0-7136 GCA_031552185.1 Cellulomonadaceae bacterium
TGTGCTCTTCCGATCTTCGGCTCCGCGGCTCCGCCCGCCGTCGGCTCCGCGGCGCCGCCCGCCGTCGGCTCCGCGGCGGCGACCGCATGCACGATCCGCAGTTCGCGCACCGGCCCGTCCGGGCCGTCGGCGAGCGCGGCACCGAGCGCGGCGGCCAGCGCCCGGGGGTCGTCGAGGGCTGCGTCGACGACCCCGGCCCCGCCGGCGGCCAGCGCGTCGAGCAGCGGGCGGACCGGTCCGGTACGGGGCCCGAGCACCAGCCGGGCGACGCCGGCGGTGGTGGCCGGTTCGGCCGGCGCCGCGGGCGACGCCGCGAGCCGCCGCCAGCCGGGCGCGTAGTAGCGCAGACCCGGCTCGGCCCCCGCCTCGATCCCCGCCTCAGCCGGCGGCGGCCCCGCCGCCGTGGGCCCGGCCCCGGGCTCGATCCAGAACCGCTCCCGCTGGAACGGGTAGCCGGGCAGATCCGGCACGTGCGCGGCCGCGGCCGGGACGCCGTGGGCCGGTGACAGGCCCGCGGCCCACAGGCCGCCGGCCGCGCGCAGGTCGACAAGGACGTCGCTGTCGTCCTCGCTCGGGTGCCGCAGCGTCGGCAGCGCCGTGCGGGCCGGGGACCAGTTCGCGTGCGCGGTGAGGAACCTCGTCAGGGTGTGCCCCGGCCCGACCTCCAGAAACACGGTCGACGGATCGGCCAGCAGCGTCCGGGCACAGTCCGCGAACCGCACCGGCGCCCGCAGATGACCGGCCCAGTAGGCCGGATCGACGGCCTGCTCGGCCGTGATCCAGGTCCCGGTGACGTTCGAACAGAACGGGATCGCGGGGGCGTGCCGGTCTACGGCGGCCACGGCGTCCGCCAACGCCGCCACGGCGGGGTCCATGCTCGCCGAGTGGAAGGCGTGCGAGGTGTGCAGCCGGCGGCAGGAGACGGCGGCCGCCATGAGCCGCTGCTCCAGCCGGTCGACGGCGTCGAACGGACCGGAGACCACGCACAGACCGGACGAATTCACCGCTGCGAGGCTCAGCGCGTCGTCGTCCAGCCACCTGGCGAGTTCCGGCTCGGGGAGGAAGACCGAGAGCATCGCGCCGGGGACCATCGACTGGGCCAGCCTGCCGCGGACGGCGATCACCGCGACCGCGTCCGGGAGCGAGAAGACCCCGGCCAGGCAGGCGGCGACATACTCGCCGACGCTGTGCCCCACCATCGCCTGCGGGCGAACCCCACGCGATTCCCACAGCTTGGCCAGGGCATAGTCGATCGTGAACAGGGCCGGCTGGGTGAGCGACGTCTCCGCCAGCCGTGCGGCGGCGAACTCCCGATCCGCCGGGGCCGGGAACAGGAGCTTGCGCAGGTCCGTGCCGAGATACGGCTCGAACAGCGCACAGCACCGGTCGACCTCGGCCGCGAACGCGGGCTCCCGCTCGTAGAGCCCCCGGGCGGCGTCGGGATACTGTGCACCCTGGCCGGGAAACAGGAAGGCCACCGGCGGCGGCACCTCGGCCGCCGTCCCGACGGCGTCGGGCGTGATCGCCCGCAAGGCCGTCGCCGCAGTCGCGGCGTCGGATGCGGCCACCGCCACCCGCCGGGCGAAGGCCCGCCGCCGGCGGGCGAGCGTGTGGGCGACGGCGCCGAGGTCCGCCGCCGGCCGCCCGCCGGCCGGGTTCGCGAGGTACTCGGCCAGGTCGCGGGCGGCGTCGACCACCGCCGCGGCGCTGTGGGCCGAGAGCCGCAGGGTCACGGGTCCGCCGCCGGCCGCCGGGCTCGGGATCGGGGCCGGCGGCTCCTCCAGCACAACGTGGACGTTCGTCCCGCCGATGCCGAACGAGCTGACTCCGGCGCGCCGCGGGGCCGACTCCGGTCGCGGCCACGGCCGCAGCGTGTCGACCACGGCAAAGGGGCCGGCGTCGAGCGCGAGTTGCGCGGCCGGTCGCGTCACGTGCAGCGAGGGCACCAACTCGCCGTGGCGGAGCATCAGCGCCGTCTTGATCAGGCCGGCCACACCGGAGGCGGCATCCAGATGGCCGATGTTGCCCTTCACCGAGCCGATCCCGCAGCGGCCGACCTCGTCGGTGTCATCGGCGAAGGCCCGGGTTAGCGCCGCGATCTCGATCGGGTCGCCGAGCGCCGTCGCGGTGCCGTGCGCCTCCACGTAGCCCACGGTCCGGGCGTCGACGCCGGCGACCGCCAACGCCTCGGCGATCACGGCGGCCTGTCCGTCCACGCTCGGGGCGGTATACCCGGCCTTGAGGGAGCCGTCGTTGTTCATCGCCGTGCCGAGGATCACGGCACTCACGGCATCGCCGGCGCGCTGGGCGTCGTCGAGCCGGCGCAGGACGACGATCCCGGCCCCGTTGCCCGGGACCGTGCCGGCCGCCGCCTCGTCGAACGGGCGGCAGTGGCCGTCCGGGGAGGCGATCCCGCCGGCCTCGTGCAGATAGCCCTGTTTGAGCGGGGTCGAAATGGTCACCCCGCCGGCGAGCGCGATGTCGCATTCGCCGCTGAGTAGGCTCTGGCAGGCGAGGTGGACGGCGGCGAGCGAGGTGGAGCAGGCGGTCTGGACTGTCACCGCCGGGCCGCGCAGGCCCAGCTTGTAGGCGGCGCGCGTGGCGAGAAAGTCCTTATCGCTCGCCTGCACCACCTGGTACTGGCCGACGCTTGCGACGACGCCGGGGTTGGTCATCAGGTTCGTCAGCAAGTAGGTGTTCAGCCCGGCGCCGGCGAACAGGCCGATCCGTCCGGTCATCTCGGCCGGCACGCAACCGGCGTCGACGAGCGCCTGCCAGGCGCATTCCAGGAAGACGCGATGCTGCGGATCGAGCACCTCCGCTTCGCGCGGGCTGAAGCCGAAGAAACCCGCATCGAACCGGTCCGCGTCGGCGAGGTAACCCTTCGCCGGCACGTAGTCCGGATGTTCGGCGAGGGCCGGGTCGACGCCGGACTCCGCGAGTTCATCGGCGGTGAACCGGGCGATGCCCTCGCGGCCCGCGCGCAGATTCGCCCAATACCGCCCGACGTCCGGGGCATCGGGGAACCGCGCGGCCATCCCGACGACGGCGATCCGGTCGAGGGTCTCGGGTGTTGACGTCATGGTTCACCTATCTCGTTTCCTGCCGACGCTCATGAGCTGCTGAGGCTCGTGAGCTACTGATGCCGATCTACCTGGGCGCCGACTGCGTGCTGCCGCCGTCACCCGCCGTCGCGACGGGCCGCCGCGGCGCGGCGCCGGCCGGCGGCCCGCCGGCGCATGGCCGCCCGCTCCCGGGCCTCCCGGTCGACGGCGTTCGAGCCCTCCGCGCCCCCGCTCAGGTGCCCGGCGAGCGTGGCGACGGTCGGGTACTGGAACAGCAGGACCATCGGCACCTCCCGCCCCAGCCGTTCGCTCAGGAGCGTCCGCACCTGCGCCATCAGGAGCGAGTGCCCGCCGAGGTCGAAGAAGTTGTCGCCCCGCCCGACCCGGTCCAGGCCCAGGACCTCGCACCAGATCGCGGCCACCGCCGTCTCCACGTCGTCGGCCGGCGCCACGTACGGCACCGCTGCGGGCCGGGCGGGGACCGGCAGAGGCAGCCGGGCCCGGTCCACCTTGCCGTTGGCGGACAATGGAAACTCGGCCAGCACCTCGAAGTGGGCGGGCACCATGTACTCGGGCAGCCGACCGCGCAGGAGCCCGGGCAACTCCGCGATCACGGGCGGCTCGGCGGCGGCGGTGAGGTAGGCGACGAGGCGGGTGTCGCCCGGCCGCAGCTCGGGCGCCGTGACCACGGCCTCGCGGACTCCCGGCAGGCCGACGAGCACCGCTTCGATCTCGCCGAGTTCGATCCGAAAGCCGCGCAGCTTGATCTGGTGGTCCAGCCGACCGAGGAAGAGCACCGTCCCGTCCGGCCGGAACCGGGCGAGGTCCCCCGTCTTGTAGAGCCGGTCGCCGGGCCGGCCGAACGGGTCGGGGACGAATTTCTCCGCCGTCAGCTCCGGGCGGTTGAGGTAGCCGCGGGCGAGGTTGTGCCCGCCGAGGTGGAGTTCGCCGGGCACGCCCAGCGGGACCGGCTCGAGGTATCGGTCCAGGACATAGACCTGGGTGTTCGCGATCGGCCGGCCGATCGGCACGGGACCGGGCGGGTCGTCCGCGCGGCACGGCCACGCAGTGACGTCGATGGCCGCCTCGGTCGGCCCGTAGAGGTTGTGCAGTTCGGCCGCACTACGGGCAACAAACCGATCCTGTAGGTCCCGGGGCAGCGCTTCGCCGCTGCAGATCACGCGGCGCAACGAGGTGCAGTTCTCGATGGGCTCGGCCAGGAATGCTTGCAGCATCGACGGAACAAAATGGATCGTGGTGACCGACTCGGCGTTGATCAGGCGGGTCAGGTACGCCGGGTCTCGGTGTCCGCCCGGTGCCGCGACGACCATCGTGGCACCGACCATCAACGGCCAGAAGAACTCCCAGACCGAGACGTCGAAGGAGAACGGCGTCTTCTGCGCCACCCGGTCCGCCCCGGTCAACGGGTAGGCGTCCTGCATCCACAGCAGGCGGTTGCGCAGCCCCGCGTGGACATTCATCACGCCCTTGGGCACGCCGGTCGAGCCCGAGGTGTAGATCACGTAGGCGAGGTCCGCCCCAGCGACGTCGACGACCGGGTCGTGCGCCGGCTCCGCCGCCAGGTCCTCGGCCAGGTCCTCGACGAGCCACACGTCCGCGGCGCACTCCGGCAGCCGTTCGGCGGTGCCGTGCTGCGCCAGGACGACGCGCGGGGCGGCGTCCAGCAGGATCCGGTCGAGCCGGGCGACGGGGTAGTCGGGATCGAGCGGGACATACGCCCCGCCCGCCTTCAGCACCGCGACGAGGGAGAGCACCAGGTCCACGGACCGTTCCATCGCGACGCCGACGAGGACGTCCCGACCGACCCCGGCGCGGATCAGACGATGCGCGAGTTGGTTGGCGCGGCGGTTGAATTCGGCGTAACTCACCACTCGGCCCTCGAAGACCACGGCGGGAGCATCCGGCGTCCGCGTCGCCTGGCGGGCGATGCACTCGTGGACGAGACCATCCTCGGCGGGCCACTCGCGCGCCGTGTCGTTGAAGCCGAGCAGGACCCGGTCGCGTTCGGCCCCGACGAGCAGCGGGATCCGGTCCACCTCCCGCTCGGGGTCGGCGATCACCTCGTCCAACACGTGCCGCAGCGCACCGGCGAACCGGCCGATGGTCGACTCATCGAACAGGTCCCGGTCGTATTCGAACCAGCCGACCAGGCCGCCGTCGTCGTGGAAGGCCTGCAGTTCGAGGTCGAATCTGGCCCCCTCGCTGCGCAGGGGGATCCGGGTGAGCCGACCGCCGAAACCCGCCGTCGGCACCGGCTCGCGGCCGTAGGTAAAGCTCGCCTGGAAGACGGGCGGCCGGCTGAGGTCGCGCGGCAGGCCCAGGCCGGCGACGACGACGTCGAACGGCACCTCGTGATGCCGGTAGGCGCCGAGGCACGCGTCGCGAACCTGATCCACTACCTGCCCGAATCGCTGCCCCGCGCCGAACCGCACCCGGATCGGCAGCGTGTTGATGAAGTAACCGAGCAGGGCCTCGGTCTCGGGCCGGTCGCGCTGCGAGGCCGGCGCGCCGACGACGATGTCGTCCTGGTTGCTGTAGCGGTGCAACAGCACCGCGTAGCAGGCGAGCAGGGCCATATACGTCGTCGCGCCGTGGCTGTTGGCGAGGGTGGTGAGTCGGCGCATCGTCTCGGCGGGCACCTCAACCGGCAGCTGGGCGCCCCGAAAACCCTGCACGGCCGGCCGGGGCCGGTCCGTGGGCAGTTCCAGCGCCGGCGCGCCGGCCAAGTTTTGCCGCCAGTAGTCGAGTTGGGGCGCCCAGTCCCCGGCCGCTCGGCGGCGGCACTGCCAGACGGCGAAATCCCCGTACTGGATGGTGGGATCGGGGCGAGGCGATTCGTCCCCCGCGGCGAATGCCTCGTAGTTCCGGGACAACTCGACCAGCAGGATCCCGAATGCCTGCCGGTCGAACATGAGGTGATGCGCGGCCACCACCAGCACCGTCTCGTCGTCGGCCGTGCGCACCAGCGCGATCCGGATCGGCGGCGCCGCCGCGATGTCGAAGGGCCGGTCCAGGACCGCGGCAATCGCGATCTCCTCCAACTCGGCCCCGCTCGGCGGGCTCGAGCGCAGATCGATCTCCGGCACCTCGAACGCGACGGTCGGATGGACGACCTGCACCGGGCGGCCATCGCGGACCTCGAAGGTGGTGCGGGCCGCCTCGTTGCGGCGGGCGATGTCGTTCAGGGCCCGCGTGAAGAGCGTGGTGTCGACGGGCGGGCCCTGGATCCGTACCGCACTCAGGCCGACGTAGGCCGGGTTGCCCGGGTGCAGTTGCTCCAGGAACCACATGCCCTCCTGGAAGACCGAGAGCGGGAACGTTTCCTCCGCCCCCTCCGCCTGCAGGAGCCGGTCGAGGAGCTCACGCTGCTCGGGGGTGAGGGCCGCGAGGCGCTGGGCGAGGTCGGTCATCACTGGGCTCCTGCTGTCGACGTCCCCGTCGGCTGCGCCGGCAGCGCTGCTTCGACCTGGGCCAGTAGGCGCGCCAGGACGTCGTCCTTGCGTTCCACCCGCTCGATCGCCGGCGCCGGGGGCGCGGCCCTGTCCCTGTGGTCGACGGCCGCGTCGTCGACCGCCGCGTGGTCGACCGCCGCGTCGTCGACGGCCGCATGGGCCGATGGTTCGGTCCCGGCGGCGCCGTGGACCGGGACGGGGCGCTGCGCTGCGAATCCCGCGCCCGTCAGTTGGTCAACCACCGCTGCGGCGACGTCCCGGATGCTTGCCCCGCCGAGGAACTCCGCCACCGTCAGGGTGGCCCCGAGCCGGACCTGGATCTCGTTCCGCAGTTCAACGGCCATGAGCGAATCCAGGCCGAGGTTCGTCAGCGGGACGTCGGGGTCGATCGAGCCCGAGCGGTAACCGAGTGCGAGCTGAACATTGCGCACCAGTTCGCCGCTCAACGCCTCGATCCGCTCGGCGGGCTCGAGCGCCATGATCGCGGCCCCGGTCGGCAGGCTCAGCGTCGGCAAGGCCGACGTCGAGTCGGCCGGCGTCGCCAGGGCCGGCGTCGGGTCGGCCGACGCGGGCGCCGCCGCAGCCCGCGCGGCCGCCG
>JAVBMU010000067.1:0-16911 GCA_031552185.1 Cellulomonadaceae bacterium
GGTGCGCCGAGTCAGAACGTGGCGGCTGTTCGGTGCTCGTTTTCCCGGCGTGTCGGTACTTCCTCGGCGGCTCAGGTACTGACTCGCGGCGTCAGGTACTGACTCGGCGCACCAGGTACTGACTCGCCACCTCCGGTTCTGACTCGGCGCACCAGGTTCTGACTCGGCGCGCTCGGTACTGACTCGCGGGCACAGGTACATCCTCGCGGGCACCACCTCGCCTTCACCGCCGCCCGACCAGGCCGGCGCGATCCGGCCGTGCGGGCCCGCGTCGGACGCAACGCAGACGAGGCAGACGAGTTCGTGAACTCTCTGCTCGGGCGCAGACTTCGACAATTCACATTGAACCGGGCCACTTGGTGCCTGCACCGCCACGCCACACCGAACCACCCATCGGCGCGATTTCTCGCATCATTCGGGATGGACTGCCCATATCTCGCTCTGGGTGATAACCTGCCTCGCGCCGGGGCTGATCCCCCGGCGTCGAGGGAGTGGAGTCCATGACGGCGTTGTCCAGGTCCAGCTTTTTCGCCCCCGTGCTTGCCGCCGCCCTGGTCGTAGCCGCCGCGCCGGCGGCCTCGGCCGCCCCGGCGCCGGTGCCGACCCCGAAACCGCCCGCGATTGCCGCCCGGACGTCGAGTTCGGTCAGCGCCGCCCCCCTCCCGACCGTCCAGATCGATGCCGGCGTGGTGTGGACGCAAACGATGATCGGCTCCACCGTCTACGCCGGCGGCAGCTTTTCGAACGCCCGCCCGGCCGGCGCCGCCAAGGGTAAGAGCCTGGTCCCGCGGAGCAACCTCTTGGCCTACGACATCCGGACCGGCAACCTCCTGACCGGGTTCGCCCCGAAGATCAACGGCGAGGTCAAGGTGGTGCGGCCCTCGCCCGACGGCAAGGTCGTGTACATCGGTGGCTCCTTCAGCTCCGTGAACGGTAAGGATCGGTACCGGGTTGCGGCGCTCAACGCCACCAACGGCACGCTCATCGCCGACTTCGCGCCCGCCGTCGGCGGGTCGTACGTGAACGCGATCGCCGTGCACGGCAGCACGGTCTACCTCGGCGGGCTGTTCACCGCCGTGGCGGGCGTCGATCGGACCAACCTCGCCGCGGTCAGCACCGGCGGGGCGCTGCTGGGCTGGAACCCCATCACCGACCGGCAGGTCGATGCGATGGTCTTCACGCCCAAGCGGGACAAGCTGATCATCGGCGGGCGGTTCACGACCGTCAACGGAACCTCGCAACGCGGCATGGCGGCGATCGACCCCCAGCAGGGCCACAAGCTGGCCTGGGCCGTGGCGAACCAGGTCAAGAACGGCATTGACGGCAGGGCCGGCATTTCCAGTCTGGCGACCGACGGATCGCGGGTGTTCGGTGCCGGGTGGTCCTACGCGGCCGCCACCGGGGGCAACCTCGAGGGCGTTTTCGCGGCGAACCCCGACACGGGGGCATTGGTCTGGCTCGAGGATTGCCACGGGGACAGCTACGACGTCTTCTCCGACGGCGTCCAGGTCTACACGGCCGGCCACGCCCACGACTGCGCCTCGCTCGGCGGCTTCCCCGACACCGAGCCCCGGACCCACCACCAGACGCTCTCCTTCACTACCGCGGCCAAGGGCGTGCTGTTGCGTAGCCCAACCACCAGCTCGACCTACCAGTCCTGGGAGGGGACGCGCAGCCCCGCCCTGATCAACTGGTTCCCGGACTGGACTGTGGGCACGGCCACCGGCCAGGGCCAGGCGGCTTGGTCGGTCGTCGGCAACGGCGAGTACCTCTCCGTCGGCGGCGAATTCCCGGCCGTGAACAACAACCCGCAGTACGGCCTCGTTCGGTTCGGCCGATCGGCGGGCGGGACGGCCGCGCGGACGCAAGGACCGCGCGTCGCGACCGCCGCCTGGGCGCCGGTCGCGGCGTCGGCGCCCGCCGGGGCGCGAGTGAGCATCCCGGCGAATTGGGACCGCGACGATCGCGACCTGACGTACCGACTGAACCGCTCCGGCGGCGGCGCCCCGGTCGCCGTCCGCCAGACCTCCGCCGAGTTCTGGAACCGGCCCGCCGTGGTCCTGTCGGACCCGACGGCGCCCAAGGGCACCGCCACCTACACCGTCGACGCCATCGACTCGGTCGGTAACACCGTGACCAGCAAGGCCGTGAAGGTTTCGGTCGGCGGCGCGGCGGCGACGATCTCGCCCTATGTCCGACGGGTCCTGGCCGATGGCGCGGACGTGTACTGGCGACTGGGCGGCGGGGCCGCGGCCGGCACCGACTGGGCCGGCACCAACAATGGCACGGTCGGGTCGGGCGTGACGGCCGCGTCCGAGGGCGCGGTGGGCGGCGACAAGAACGTCGGCTCGCGCTTTGCCGGCACCTCCGCCGCAACGATTGCTGCGACCGCGGCGACCACCGTCCGGCCCGCTTTCTCCCTGGAGACGTGGATCCGCTCGACGTCGACCACGGGCGGCAAGTTGATCGGTCTCGGCAACTCCCGCAGCGGCCTGTCCACGGTGACCGATCGCAACCTGTACCTGCGCAACAACGGAACGATCGGTTTCGCGACCAACCCGGGGGCGGTCCAGTCCGTTGTCACGCCCAAGGCGTACAACGACGGCAAGTGGCACCACGTCGTCGCCACCTTGTCCGGCGCCGGTTCGGTGCTCTATGTCGACGGCGCCAAGGTCGCGGCAAACAGCGCCCAGACCTCGGCGTCCAGCCTCAGCGGATACTGGCGCGTGGGCGGCGACACCCTCACCGGGTGGCCGGTCGCGCCGAAGTCCGCCTACTACACCGGCGTGCTCGACGAGACGGCGATCTACGGCGTCGCGCTGACGGCCGCCCAGGTCGCGGCCCACTACCAATTGCGGACGGGCTCGCTCGGGGCGGCGCCGAAGCCCGCCTTCACGACGAGCGTTGCCGGCAAGAAGGTCTCGGTCGACGCCCGCGGCACCGTCTTCGGCACCGGCACGACCGGCTATTCCTACGCCTGGAACTTCGGCGACGGGTCGACCGCGACCGGGCGCACAGCTGTCCACACCTATGCGCGGGCGGACAACTACCCGGTCAAGCTGACCGTCATGGACAGCGCCGGCCGCAGCGCCTCCCTCACCCAGTCGGTCTCCGTGGTGGGCTCGGCCATCGGATCCGACGACTTCACGCGGACGGTCGCCACCGGCTGGGGAACGGCCCCGACCGGGGGCGTGTGGACAGCTTCCGGAGCCGCGAAGGTCAACGGCAGCGAGGGCGTGCTGATGCCGAAGACCGGCACCGGCGCGGCGGCGAGCCTCAAGACGCTCAGCGCCCGCGAGATCGACGCCGCCGTCACATTCGCCCTGCCCAAGCGCCCGGCGTCCGGCAAGGCGTCCACCGCGCTGATCGTGCGCCAGGTCAGCGGCGGGTCCTACCGTGTCGTCGTCCACGTCCAGCCCGACGGAACGGCCAAGGCCGACCTGATCGTGAAAGCCGATAAAGTGGACAAGACGCTCGCCACGATGCCGATCAGCAACTACGCCGCCGGGACCAAGCTGCGGCTGCGGCTGCAGGCCGTGACCAACGGCACCTCCACCGACGTGCGGGCCCGGATCTGGAAGACCGCCGGCGCCGAGCCGACTTACTGGAGCCTGAGCGCGACCGACGCCGCCAAGCCGGTGCAGGCCACCGGGGGCGTCGGGGTGTCAACGGCGTTGTCGGGGGCCGCGGCCGGGGCGACGCAGGAGGTGCGGTTCGACGGCCTGCGGATCTACGTGCCCTGAGCCCCTGACTGGGCCGGGCGGGTAGGGTCGTGCCGTGCCCTCTCGTCAGGTGCGGGTCGCTCGGGACGCCCGCGAGGTCCTCGCCGCGATTGAGGCCCTGCGAGCGGAACTGGGCGTGCCGGCCGACTACCCGCCCGCCGCGGCGGCGGAGGCGCGGGCCGCCGCACGGTCCGCCCCGTTGCAGTCACCCGCCCGGGTCGATCTGACTGCGCTCCCCTTCGTCACCATCGACCCGCCAGGGTCGATGGACCTGGACCAGGCCGTATTCATCGAGCGCAACGGCGACGGCTACACCGTGCACTACGCCATCGCCGACGTCGGCGCATTCGTGACCCCGGGCGGCGCGTTGGACGCCGAGGTGCACTCCCGGGGCACCACCCTGTACGCCCCCGACCGACGCACTCCGCTGCACCCCCCGATCCTCTCCGAGGGCGCGGCGAGCCTGCTCCCGGGCGTGGAACGTCCCGCCGCCGCATGGCGGATCGACCTGGACGCCGGTGGTGACATCGTTGCCGCCTCGGTGCGCCGCGCCGTCGTGCGCTCCCACGAGCGGTTGACCTACGCGGCGGCGCAGGCCCGAATCACCGGCCCCGACGCCGTCCCCGGCCGCACCGCGCCGGGCGGCCCGGTGCCCGGGGTGAGCGAGTCGCTCGCCCTCTTGCGTCCGGTCGGGGAGTTGCGGATGGCGGCCGAGCGCGCCCGCGGCGGCGTCTCGCTGAATGTCCCGGATACCGAGATCACGCTCGACGACGACGGCAGTTTCGGTCTGCAGTTGCGCTCCGCGTTGCCGGCCGAGGACTGGAACGCCCAGATCTCGTTACTCACCGGAATCGCTGCGGCCGCGCTGATGCGGCGGGGCGGGGTCGGTGTGTTCCGAGCCCTGCCGCCGGCCGATCCGCGCGACGTCGCCCGGCTGCGACACACGGCGGCCGCGCTCGGGATCGCATGGCCCCCGCAGGTCGCCTACGGCGACGTCCTCGCCTTCCTTGACTCGACCATACCTGCTCACGCCGCTTTCCTGACGGAGGCCGTGACCCTGTTCCGGGGCGCGTCCTACGTTCCGTTCGGGGCCGGCGGCGCGGAGCCGGGCGTGCCCGACGACGCGAACCACGCCGCGATCGCCGCCGAATACGCCCACGTCACGGCGCCCCTGCGGCGGCTCGTCGACCGTTACGGCACCGAGGTCTGCCTGGCGCTGTGCGCGGGCGCGGAGGTGCCGCCGTGGGTGCGCGAGGGGCTGCCCCGATTGCCCGAGGCGATGACGCGGGCCGCGCGTCGGGCCGGCGCATACGAGCGCGGGATCCTCGACGCCGTCGAGGCCGCCCTGCTCACGGGCCGCGAGGGCGAACTGTTCGACGGCGTGATCGTGGACGTCGACACCGGTCGGCCGCCCGCTCGCGTGCGGGGACAAATCGAGATCACCGACCCGCCCGTCCGGGCCCGGATCGAGGGCCTCCATCTGCCCCTCGGAGAGGCGGTTCGCGCCACGCTGCGCGAGGTCTCCATCGAGCGTCGCAAGGTCACCTTCGCGCTGCCCTGATCCGGTCGGAACGAGAGGTATCGCGAACGAACGAGAGGTACGGCCGGAAACTCACGATCCGACCGCCGCAGCCACCCCGGCCGCGTCGACGACGCGGCGGCTGGACAAGCGAATGCCCCCGCGGGGGTGCCGGCCCGGTGTCCCGCGGGTGCCGGCCCGGCGCGAACCCCACGATCCGGCAGAACGACCACATCGACGCCACCACCCGCCGCCGCCTCACTGCCCGCCGCCGCCTCACCGCCCACGACCACTAACCTCCGGAATCAATCATCTAGGCTGGATTCGTGCCTGCCCGACGCCGAATCGAGCCCGAGGTCGGCCGCGCGGCGCTCGCGGCGTGGCGGGCCGGCACTGCGGACCGGCCGCAGATCGTCACAGCGGTGCGGTTCACCCTGGCCGAACTGGCCGACGTCGCCCCGGGGCGCGCGGTCGAGGTGCGCGTGCCGCCCGCCGGGGCGGTCCAGTGCGTCGCCGGACCCCGCCATACCCGCGGAACGCCGCCGAACGTCGTCGAGACCGACCCGCAGACGTGGCTGGCGCTGGTGACCGGGGATCTCGATTGGGCCGACGCCATCGCCAGCGGCCGGGTGCGGGCGTCGGGGGAGCGCGCCGACCTGGTCGGGCTGTTGCCGCTGCAGGCCGCGCGGGTGCGCGATCGCCCCGGCGTCGGGCACCGGCCGCCCCCTGCATCGGACGGCTGATCGAGCAATTCCGCATCGGGACGGTCGCCGAGCGGCGATCGATGCGGCAGCGGGACGGTCGTCGCCGCCGCGAGTCAGTACCTGGGCGGCGAGTCAGTACCCAGGCCACGAGTCAGTACCCAGGCCACCGACGCCGTACCGACACGCCGCCGGCGCCGCCGCTCGGGCGGAAGCGGCGAGCCCCGCGGACAAACGGGCCGCGCGCGGGCGACTGCACCGAACGCCCGATCCGGTCGGCTCCGTCGATTGCCGCGCAGCGGCTGAAACAGTGGCGATTCGGTCCGCCGCCGGATAGGTTCGTGCGGACGGGACTCTTGTCCGCACCCCGTCCTTCGCGTCGTCGCGGCGGTCGGGGTGCGGTCAGGCTCGGGCATTCGTGCGGCACGCGCTTTCCCCGACGCGCCGGCTGCGAGCCCGGCCCCGCCCTGGCCCGATCGGGTTCGAAGAAGGAGTCAGCGTGTCCTTTGTCACTTCCCCCCGGCGGAGCGCGGTCGTCGCAGCCGCCCTCGGCCTTGCCCTAGCGGTACCCGGCGCGGCGGCTGCCGTGCCCGGCGCACCCGCCCCGGCCGCCGCGACCCACGTGATCATCAACGAGGTCTACCTGGTCGGCGGCAGCGCCGGCCAGCCCTACACCAACAAGTTCATCGAGTTGCACAACCCAACCGGCGCGGCCGTCTCGCTGACCGGCTGGTCGATCCAGTACCGCTCGGCGTCCGGGACCGGCGCGTTCACGAGCGTCTACCCACTCACCGGTTCGATCGCCCCGCACGACTACTTCCTCATTCAGGGCGGTTCGAACTCGCCGAGCGCCGGCGCGGCGCTGCCGACGCCGGATGCCGGCTTCGCCGGGCTCAACCCCTCCGGCACCGCCGGCACCATCGCCCTGGCGAACGGGACGACGGCGCTCACCCCCGCTCCGGGCGACGTCGCCGGCTCGCCCGGCATCGTGGACCTCGTCGGCTACGGCACCTCCAATACCTTCGAGGCGAAGGCCGCGCCGGCCGGCCGGGGGACCGGCGTCGTCGGCTCGCTGAACCGGATCGATTTCGCGGATACGGACGACAACTCCGCGGACTTCACGTTCGAGTCCACGCTCACCCCGATGAACAGCGGCTCCGCCGACCCGGATCCGGACCCGGACGTGACCGCGGCCACGATCGCCGAAATCCAGGGTCCGGCCGACACCAGCCCACTGGTCGGCAAGACCGTCCGGACTGAGGGCGTCGTCACGGCCGCCTACCCGACCGGCGGCTTCAACGGCCTCTATCTCCAGACCGCGGGCAGCGGCGGCCCCGGCCGGCCGGCCGGTGCGCCGTCCGACGCCGTCTTCGTCTACTCGGCCGCAGCGGCGCAGACCCTGGCTGTCGGCCAGGCGGTCGAGGTCACCGGCGTGGTGTCCGAGTACCTCGGCCTCACCGAGATCACGCCGACCTCGGATGGCATCAAGGTCCTCGGCGAGCCCGCTGCGGTCGTGCGCCCGACGCCGATCGACGCCCCCGGCACCGAAGCCCAGCGGGAGGCGCTCGAGGGCATGCTGGTCCAGCCGAGCGCGAACTACCGCGTCGCGGACAACTACGACGCCAACGTCTACGGCTCGCTGCTCCTCGCCTGGGGCGACGCGCCGCTGCGGCAACCGACCACGGCCGGCCGGCCGGGCAGCCCGGAGGCCGCCGCGGCGACCGCCGACGCGAAACTGCGCGCCATCACGCTCGACGACGGCTCGACCCTCAATTTCAACACCACCGCCAACAAGGCCACCCCGCTGCCGTACCTGCTGCCGGGCAAGCCGGTCCGGATCGGCGCGCCGGTCACCTTCACCCAGCCGGTCATTCTCGACTACCGCAACAGCACCTGGAATCTCCAGCCGCGAAGCCAACTCACCGGGGCGAACGCGGCGACGGCGCAGCCAGTGTCGTTCGAGAACACCCGCACCGCCGGCCCGGTCGAGGTGGGCGGCAACCTCACGGTCGCGACCTTCAACGTCCTGAACTACTTCACCACGACCGGCGACCAACTCACCGGCTGCACCTATTACCGGGACCGGGAGAACAACCCGATCACGGTCAGCGGCGGCTGCGACGCCCGCGGTGCGGCCAACCCGGCGAACCTCAAGCGCCAGCAGGACAAGATCGTGGCGGCGATCAACGCGCTCGATGCCGACGTCGTCTCGCTGGAGGAGATCGAGAACTCGAGCAAGTTCGGCAAGGACCGCGACGACGCGCTGGGCCGGCTCGTCGCCGCGCTGAACGCCGACGCCGGAGCCGGCACCTGGGCGTTCGTCCCCTCGCCGGCGGCGCTGCCCGCCCAGCAGGATGTCATCCGGACGGCGTTCATCTACCAGGCCGCGACCGCCGAGCCGATCGGGTTGTCGACCATCCTGGACGACGCTGCGTTCACCAACGCCCGCCAGCCGCTGGCCCAGGTGTTCCAGCCCGCCACGGGCGACGACGCCAACCCGGCGGACGACGTCGTCGTCGTCGCCAACCACTTCAAGTCCAAGGGTTCCGGCTCCGGCGAGGACGCGGACCAGGGCGACGGCCAGGGGCCGTCGAACGCGAGCCGGGTGAAGCAGGCGAAGGCGCTGCGCGACTTCGCGACGCGGGTCGCCGACGCGGCCGGGACGGACAAGATCCTGCTGGTCGGCGACTTCAATGCGTACGAGCAGGAGGATCCGATCGCGGTGCTGACCGACGCCGGGTACACCGACATCGGGCCGACGATCGGCAAGTACTCCTACGTCTACGACGGGCTGGTCGGCTCGCTCGACCACGTCCTCGCCTCCCCGGCGGCCAAGACGGCGATGACCGGCGCCGACATCTGGAACATCAACTCCGTCGAGCCGATCGCGGCCGAGTACAGCCGGTACAACTACAACGTCACGCTCCTGTACGAGCACAACGCCTTCCGGGCCTCGGACCACGATCCGTTCGTCGTCGGCCTGAACCTGACGACGAAGGCGGCCACGAAGACGATCGATCTGATCGACATCAACGACTTCCACGGCCGGATCGACGCCAACACGGTCAAGTTCGCCGGCACGGTCGAGGCGCAACGGGCGAAGAACCCGGCCGGCTCGGTCTTCGTCTCCGTGGGCGACAACATCGGCGCCTCCCTGTTCGCCTCCGCGATGGCGGCGGACAAGCCGACGCTGGACGTGCTGAACGCCCTCGACCTGGGCGTCTCGTCCGTTGGCAACCACGAGTTCGACCAGGGCCTGAGCGATCTCACCGGCCGGGTGCAGGACGCGGCGGACTGGAACTACCTCGGCGCGAACGTCTACGACAAGGGCACCACCACTCCGGCCCTGCCGGAGTACCAGGTGCTCGACGTCGACGGCGTCCGGCTCGGCTTCGTGGGTGTGGTCACCCAGGAGACCCCGACGTTGGTCAGCCCGGCCGGGGTGGCGAGCGTCGACTTCGGCGACCCGGTCGCCGCGCTCAACCGGGTCACCGCTCGGCTGCAGGACGGCAACGCCGCCAACGGCGAGGCCGATGTCGTCGTCGCCCTGGTGCACGACGGCGCCGGCGCGGGCACGCCCGACGGCGCGACCCTCGCCGAGGAGGTCGCCGCGGGCGGCGCCTTCGCCGAGATCGTGACCGAGGCGGACCCGCGGGTGGCCGCGATCCTGACCGGCCACACCCACAAGTACTACGCGTGGGACGCCCCCGTGCCCGGTGCCGAGGGCCGGACGCGGCCGGTGCTGCAGACCGGCTCCTACGGCGAGAACGTCGGCCACATCGCGCTGACCATCGACCTGACCACCAGGTCGGTGACCGGCTACACGGCCGAGAACATCGCCCGCAGCACGGCCGTCGACGCCGACCTCGTCGCCGCGTACCCGCGGGTCGCCGAGGTGAAGCGGATCGTCGACGCCGCGCTGGCGGAGGCCGACCGGATCGGCAGCGAGAAGATCGGCTCGCTGACGGCGGATGTGACCACGGCGTTCCTCGGCGGCTCGTACGTGGCCGGCAAGTATGTCGGCCCCGGCCCGACGCCGACTACCGGCCGCGACGACCGGGCGAACGAGTCCACGATGGGTCGCCTGGTGGCCGACTCGCTGCTGGCCACGCTCAAGGACCCGGACCGGGGCGGCGCCGACATCGGCGTCGTGAACCCGGGTGGGCTGCGGGCGGAACTGCTCTACGGGGCGGACGGGTCGATCACCTACGCAGCCGCCAACAACGTGCTGCCGTTCGTGAACAACCTGTGGACCATCAGCCTCACCGGCGCGCAGGTCAAGACGATGCTCGAGCAGCAGTGGCAGACCAACCCGGACGGCACCCGGCCGTCGCGGTCCTTCCTGGCGCTCGGGCTGTCGCGGAACGTGACCTACACCGTGGACACGGCCGACCCGAACGCGACGCCGGGCAACCACATCACGTCGATCACGATCAACGGCAAGCCGATCGACCCGGCCGCGACCTACCGGATCGCCACGTTCAGCTTCCTGGCGACCGGCGGGGACAACTTCCGCGTCTTCAACGACGGGACGAACGCCAAGGACAGCGGCCTGATCGACCGCGACGCCTGGATCGCCTACCTGGCGGCGAACTCGCCGGTGGGGCCGTCGTTCGACCGGACGAGCGTCGTCGTGGACTCGCTGCCGGGTCCGGTCCAGGCGGGCGGCTCGGCGTCGGTGCGCCTCAGCCGGCTCGACCTGACGTCGCTCGGCGCGCCGGCGAACACCGCCGTCACGGCGTACCTGACCCCGGCCGGCACGGTCTTCGACCCGGCCGCGCCCGGCGCCGTCCTCGGCACGGCGACGGTGTCCGGCGGCGCGGGCGCGCTGCCGGTGACGGTCCCGGCCGGGACCGCGGCCGGCGACTACGGGCTGCACCTCGTGGTGGCGCCGGCCGGCACCGTGGTGCGCATCCCGCTGACAGTAACGGCCCGCACCGGCGTGGTGCTGACCGACCTGTCCGCGGCGCCGCGGTGCCTCGCCGGCAGGGCGTACCTCGCGATCAGTGCGGTCAACGGCGACGACAGCCCGGTGGATATCTCGTTCGACTCGGCCTTCGGCCCGTCGTCGTTCGCCGCGGTCGGCGTCGGCAAGACGGCGTACCGGTCGATCACCACGCGGATGGCCTCGTTGGCCGCCGGCACGGTGACGATCACGGGGACCGTGCCGGGGACGGCCCGGAGCCAGGCGTACACCGTGACCTACCCGGCCACGACCTGCGGCTGATCGACCCTGGGCGCGGCCGCTCCGGCCGCGTCCGCCGCCGCGACCGGCCGCCCGGCCGGGACCCCGCGTCCCGGCCGGGCGGCCCGTTTCGGGGCGGGCGGTTCTTACGGCTGATGGTCTCGGGGCGAGATTTCCGGGCGGCCGCTTTGGGTGCGGCTTTGGGTGCGGCTTTGGGTGCGGCTTTGGGTGGCCGATCATCGTGCGATCGCTTTCGCCGGTCGCCAATCGCTCTCCGGGCGCCGTCCCCAGGTGTCCGCAATCGCTCGCTCCGTCGGCGGCTGACCAGGTCCCGTGGTCGCCGTCGCAGAATTGGTACGGGTGAACTGGCACCCGAATTGATCGAGATCAAGCGGATGCCCGGCGAGGTGTGGTTAGCCTTCCGATAAGCGCAGAATGCGCGCGTTTGCCAAGTGTGGCAAAGCTGCCGCACAGGAAGGGTTGATGATGACAATCCGCATCACTCGGCAGGGGATGACATCAGGAGCGCCGGCCGCGCGCCGCGCCGCTGCGGTCTTTGTCCTCGCCGCGGCGCTCGCCGCGCCCGCCGTACCGGCGGTCGCGGGTCCGGCTGCGCCGGCGCCGACGGCCGCCGCAGCAAACCCGGCGCCCCGCGCGGTCGCCGACACCTACGAAGCCGCCGTCCTCGCCGCAAAGCCGGCGTTCTTCTGGCGGTTCGCCGACGCCGACGGCGCCACGACCGTCGCCGACTCCGGCCCCGCCGGCGTCGTCGGGCGGGTCAATGGCCCGGCGGCCTTTGTTCGCACGGACGGCGCCGCGGGTACGACCAGTTCGGTGCTGCTCTCGAATGGGCCGCGGCAACCGCACCAGGACCCCGACACCGTCAAGCCCGGCTGGATCACCGCCGCGAAGCGCACGACCGCGGGCGCCGTCACGGCGGTCGCCTGGTTCCGCAGTCCGAACAAGTACCCCGGCAACCTGCTCAGCGTCACGCCGACCGCCGACGCGAAGGCGGACGGCGCCTGGCGCTCCATCTCGATCGACCACAACGGTCTGATCGGCCTCGTCGCGAGCGACGGCACCCTGCTGCAGGGCACCACCGACTACGCCGACGGCAAGTGGCACATGATCGCTTACGTGGAGACCGCGACCCAGGTCACGGCCTCCATCGACGGCCTGCAATTCGCGACCGCAACGTTCGGCGACCACCTGAACAACGGTTGGGTCACGGTCGGCAACCCGCACCTGCCGTTCGCCGACCTCCGGCTCGACGAGGCGGCCTCGTTCGGCCGCGCGCTCAGCCAGTCCGAGCTCAGCGGGCTCTACACCGCGGGCGGCGGGACGGTCGAGCGCCTGACGGCGCCCACGGTCGCGACGGTCCAGACCGTCCCGCTCGGCGGGCTGCTCTACGAGTGGACGGTGACGCCGAAGGTCGACCCGCGCACCGCCGCCGCCTTCGTCACCGTCGGCTTCGGCGACGGCACCTCCACCACCCGCAAGGTGACCGGCGCCATCGCCCGGATCAGCCACGCCTACACCAAGGTGGGCAGCTACCCCACGACGGTCACCGTCACCGACGCCACCGGCGCCGTCTCGGCGCCGGTCAAGCAGACCATGGCCGCGGACGACGTCGTCGTGTTGGATCGGTTCACCGGTGACGACGACATCCTGAGCACGTGCCTGCCCACCGGGCCGGGGTGCCGGTACGGCGGCCCGCTCGTGGTCTCGAAGGGGATGACGGACTCGGGACAGTTCGGCTTCGACGTGCCGGGAACCAGCCACAGCATGTACTGGACCGGGGCGAACGTGCGCGACGTCGACGCCCGGGTCGCGTACCAGTTCGACACCAAGGAGACCGGCGCCGGCACCTACCTGAACCTGCTGGCGCGGCGCAGCGCCACGGCCGACTACCGGGTCAAGCTCGTCCACCAGCCGAACGGAAAGACTGCGGTGGCGATCCAGCGCGTCGTCGGGGCGAAGACGACGTACCTGGCCACCAAGGTCGTCGACCCCGGCGTCGCCGGGAACCTGCGCTTCCGCGTGGTGTCGCCCACCGCCAAGAGCACCCAGCTCCAGGTCAAGGTGTGGCGCAAGGGCGCGGCCGAACCGACCGCGTGGACGGCCACCAGCACCGACACCTACGCGCCGCTGGTCACCGCCGGGCAGATCGGGATGATCGGCTACCTGTCCTCGACGGCCGCCCGGCAACCCACCGGCGTGCTGGTCGACGATCTCGAGGTGCGCCGCGTCGGCGGCGCCGCCGCACCGTCGCACTCCGACCTGCTGTACGACGCCGACCACGGGCGGATCTCCGCGTCCGGCTGGGGCACCGCCGAGGTCGGTCCCAAGTGGACCCAGGTGCCGGCCGCCGCGCCGGGCGAAAACGGCGTGGCCGGCTTGCTGACCGTTCCCGCCGGAGCCCGCCGCAGCATGGTCGCGACCGGCTTCGCCCCGAAGGACATCGACGCCGTGTTCCGGGTCAAGGCGCCCCAGAACAACGATCTGACCTGCAACGGCAAGGTGACGCTCGAAGCCCGCGGCACCGCCGCCCAGGGCAGCGGCTACCGCATCTCCGTACAGTACGGCCCGGGCAAGCCGGTGGTCTCCCTCGCTCGTGAGAAGGGCGGCAAGACGACGGTCCTGGCCAGCAAGGCGGTCAATGTGAACCCGTGCACGGAGGTCTGGGTGCACGCCCGTGTGGTCGGCAAGGCCAACGGCTCCGTGAACCTGCGGGCGAGCGCCTGGGGCCGCAACCACGCGTCGCCGGACCCCCGGACCGGGCTGGAGCCGACCGGCTTCATGCTCGCCGCGACGGACGCCAAGGGCGTGGCAGCGACCACATCGGGCCTGGCGATTTCGGCTGAGCGGCCTGCCGGCAGCACCGGGCAGGCCAACTTCGACCTCTTCCCGATTCGCGTCATGACCCCGTGAAAGTCTGCGCCCGGTACCCCGGTCCTGCCGGGGTACCGGGCGCAGTCGGGGGTGGCCGATCCGTCCGGTACCGGCGCTGTCGCGTCGTGGCGCGGAGGGGCGCCCGGTAGCCTCGGTTGAGTGAATTCGGACCAGACCGAACCGACGCCACAAACACCCGAAAGCCCACCGACCGCCGTCGGTGGCAACGATGAGGTCGCTGTCGGTGCCGTTGTCGACCCCGCCACCGTCCGCCGGGCACCGCGCTTCGGGACGTTCCTAGGCGCCGGAACCGCCGCGGGGACGGCGCTCGGCGTCGTTCTCGGCGTGCTCTTTCTCACGACGGCGACCGCGCGCGCCCTGCCCAAGCCGGGCAACTACTTCGCCCTGATTGTGCTGGGCGGGGCCGTCACCGGCGCGCTGATCGCGGGCGCGCTCGCGGTCCGCGCCGACCGCCGGAGCCTGCGCGGGGCCGGTCGTCCCCGCCATTCCCGGCGCCGCGTCGAGCGGGAGTCCTAAGGCAATTCCTCACTATGTTGTCGCCGGCGGCGGGTGTCTGGCCGCGGATCGGCGGGGGTTGGTGCCGTAGGGACGGCGTGCCGTGGCCGAGTCGACTTCGGCGGCCGGGCCGCGGCGACGATGCGTCGTCGGCGCGCCTGCGGCCGCCGCCCTTCGAAGCGCTCATCCAGAGGGGCGCCCGTGAGATAGAGGTACCGCGAACGAACGAGAGGCACCGCGCGCCGAACAGGCCGATTCGCGACGTTTAACCTCTACCTCGTTCTGTATACCTCTACCCGTTCTGTATACCTCTATCTCGTTCGGCATACCTCTATCTCGCGCCGCTCACACCTGCCTCGCGTCTCTGCCTAGCACGGTTCGCGGCTCACGCGAAAAGCGACATGCCGAACTCGCCGAGTCAGTACCGTGCGCGTCGAGTCAGCACCGTGCGCGTCGAGTCAGCACCGAAAGTGCCGGGAGGCGGGCGCTAGATGAGTGATTCCGAATTGTGGCGGTCTTCGGCGGCGGGGTGGCCCGATCGTCGGGCCAGGTTCGGCCGGGCGTCGGCCGCTCGCGGCGGCGGCAATCCGGGGCGGGCGGTGAGACGCTCCATCGCATCGAGTCAGTACCTGGCGCGTCGAGTCAGTACCTGGCGCGTCGAGTCAGTACCTGGCACGTCGAGTCAGTACCTGGCACGTCGAGTCAGTACATTGCGGCTGTTCGGTGCTCGTTTTCCCGGCGTGTCGGCACTTCCCGGGCGGCCCCGGTACTGACTGGCCGCGCCAAGTTCTGACTGGCCGCGCGAAGTACTGACTCGCGACGCACCCCTGCGTCCACCGCCACCCTGCGTCCACCGCCACCCGAGCGTGCCGCGGCGCGCGAGGTAGAGCCGCGACGCGCGAGGTAGAGCCGTAGCGCGACCGACACGCCGGTCCCGCGACACCACGGATCTACCTCGGCCTCGCCGGCTCTCTCGGCGCGCGCCGCGCCGGCCCGAGCCACCCCCGAACCACCCGATCCCACGTTTCGGAATCACTCGTCTAGGCCCGCCCGCCGTACTGACTGGCCGTACTCGGTTCTGCCTCGACTAACCCAACTCACGACCCACGACGACGGCCACCAGGAGCGGCGGTCCGGAATCACCCGCCCGGACGAGAGGTGCCCTTGTCGGCGGGCCTTTTCGGTATGCGACTCCGGCCGGGGCCGAACGGAACAGAGCGCACCGGGATCGTGCCCGACGGCGTGGCAACGCGTCGAAACCTTTTGTCGACGCACGTGGCGATTCGATACCCTGGCGCTACCGTCGCCCCGGTTCGCGGTCCGGCTGGGGTCCGCCGGAAAGCGGAGCCGGAATGCTGCCCGACGTGGCGCACCGAATTCGGAACCATCTTGGGCCGCACCTCGAATCTGGAGTCTGCCCTTGACTGCGCAACCGGTCCCCGACGAACCCCGGCCCCCGGCCCTCGACCCGACGAACGGCTCTGGTGCCGAGACGCCTCCCTTCGGTTCATCTCCTTCGGGGGATGGTGCCGGTCTTGACCCGGCGGCTCAGCCCGCTCCCGGTGAGGCGTCGGTGCCCGGCCTCGATCCGGCGGCTCAGCCGACTCCCGGCTACGAGCAACTCGGTCACCCCTCCCACCCCGGCTACGAGCAGCAGCCTGGGTACGCGCCGCAGCCCGGCGTCCCCCAGCAGCCCGGCGTCCCCCCGCAGCCCGGGCACCCGCCGCAACCCGGGGACGAAACGGCGCCCGGCTACCCGCCGCAGCCCGGCTACCCGCCGCAGCCCGGCTACCCGCCGCAGCCCGGCTACCCGCCGCAGCCCGGCTACCCGCCGCAGCCCGGCTACCCGCCGCAGCCCGGCTACCCGCCGCAGCCGGGCTACCCGCAGCCGGGCTACCCGCCGCAGCCCGGCTACGGGCAGATGCCTGGGTATGGGCCGCAGCCCGGCTACGGCTCTCCCGCACCGGTCGATCCGGCAGCGAAGTCCCGGGTGGTCGCCGGCATTCTCGGAATCCTCCTCGGCTGTCTCGGCATCCACCGGTTTTATCTCGGCTTTACCGGCATTGGGCTCGCCTTGCTCCTGACGACGGTGCTGAGCTTGGGAATCCTGGCGCCGCTGACGGCTCTCGTCGGTCTGGTGGAAGGCATCCTCTACCTGACGGCGAAGCAGGGCTCCTATTCGGTCGATTCCACCGGTCGCCCCCTGACCTCCTGACGTCGGCAACTTCGTCGGGCCAAGGGAACAACGCGGCGTCGCCGGACGCCGAACCCGTGGTTAGTTGCAGTTTCTGCCCAAAAACTGCAACTAACCACGGGTTCGGCAGGGGGCGGGCCGCCGGCCGCCGCGCGCCGCCGCGCGGCGCCGCCGGCGCCGGC
>JAVBMU010000131.1:0-19421 GCA_031552185.1 Cellulomonadaceae bacterium
GTTGTAGTTGGTCGCCGAGGCCCGGCCCCCAGAAGATGTTGTCGCCCAGCACGAGGGCGACCTTCTCCCCGCCGATGAAGTCGGCGCCGAGGACGAACGCCTGCGCCAGGCCGTTCGGCACCGCCTGCACCGCGTAGCTGACGGTGACGCCGAACTGCGAGCCGTCCCCGAGCAGCCGACGGAAGGCGTCGGCCTCGTGCGGGGTGGTGATCACGAGGATGTCCCGGATCCCGGCCAGCATCAGCGTCGACAGCGGGTAATACACCATCGGCTTGTCGAATACGGGCAACAGTTGCTTGGACGTGCCCAGCGTGATCGGGTGCAGCCGGGTGCCCGAGCCGCCGGCGAGGATGATGCCCTTCATGGCGGCAGGCTCTCATACCCGGACGGCCGAGGTCAGGACGACGCCGGGGACTCACCGGGTTACCGGTGGGTGAATTTCCCGACAGATGAGCTCCGGCTCCGGCGTCGCCCCTATGCTCGCAGGAGCGTCCGGCTCAGCCGGGACGGGGAGGCAACCGAAGGAAAAGCAGTGGGAGGAAGATGATGCGCGTCCTGGTCACCGGGGGAGCCGGGTTCATCGGTTCGAATTTCGTCCAGGCCACGGTCGCCAACCGGCCCGATGACCGGGTCACGGTCCTGGACGCCCTCACCTACGCCGGGGACGCCAAGAACCTCGCCCCGGTCGCGGACCGGATCGACCTCGAGGTCGGCGACGTCGCCGACGCCGCCCTGGTGGACCGGCTGGTCGCGGCCGCCGACGTCGTCGTCCACTTCGCGGCCGAGTCCCACAACGACAATTCGCTGCACGATCCCTCGCCCTTCCTGCGCACCAACATCATGGGGACGTACACACTGCTGGAGGCGGTCCGCCGGCACGGGGTGCGGCTGCACCACGTCTCGACGGACGAGGTCTACGGCGACCTGGAGATCGACGACCCGGCGCGATTCACCGAGGCGACGCCGTACAACCCGTCCTCCCCGTACTCGTCCACCAAGGCGTCGAGTGACCTGCTGGTCCGGGCCTGGGTGCGCTCGTTCGGAGTGCAGGCGACGATCTCGAACTGCTCGAACAACTACGGGCCGTACCAGCACATCGAGAAATTCATCCCGCGGCAGATCACCAACTTGATCGACGGTGTGCGCCCGCGCGTCTACGGCGCCGGCGCCAACGTCCGCGACTGGATTCACGTGGCCGACCACAACGACGCCGTCTGGACCATCATCGATCGCGGCCGGCTCGGCGAGACCTACCTCATCGGGGCCGACGGCGAGCGCACCAACCTCGAGGTGGTGCGAACCCTGTTGGAGCTCTTCGGGCACGGCGCCGACGACTACGACCTCGTCACCGACCGGGCGGGCCACGATCTGCGCTATGCGATCGACGCCACCCGGCTGCGCACAGAGTTGGACTGGCGGCCCCGGTACACCGACTTCCGCGACGGCCTGGCGCAGACCGTTGCCTGGTACCGCGCCAATGAGGTCTGGTGGCGTCCCGTCAAGGCGGCCACCGAGGCGAAGTACGCGCGGGTCGGGCAGTAGGTGGGGCGCGGCGGCCGACCTCGAAGGGAACTAGGCTGACAGCCGTGCCGACCGATCTGACCGATCTCATCAAGGCCTACGACGTGCGCGGGATCGTTCCCGACCAACTGAACCCCGACGTCGTACGGGCCATCGGGGCCGCCTTCGCGGCGTGCGTGGTGTTGCCCGATGCGGGCACCGCCTACCCGCGGATTGCCGCAGGCCATGACATGCGCGCGTCCGGGCCGGAGCTCGTGGACGCCTTCGCCGCCGGCCTGACGGGCGCCGGGGTGGACGTGTTACGGATCGGGCTGTGCTCGACGGACGGTCTGTACCACGCCTCCGGGGCGCTGGGCATCCCGGGGGCGATGTTCACCGCGAGTCACAACCCGGCGGCCTACAACGGCATCAAGCTCTGCCGGTCGGGGGCGCGCCCGGTGGGGCAGGACACCGGCCTGGCGGACGTGCGCCGGTTGGCGCAGGCCTACCTGGACGGCGAGCCGATGCCATCGGCGCCGGAGCCCGGTACGGTCGCCGACCGGGCCATGCTCGGCGAGTACGCCGCCTTCCTGCGATCGCTGGTCGACCTGCGCAGCATCCGGCCGCTCAAGGTGGTGGTCGACGCGGGCAACGGCATGGCCGGCTACACCGTCCCGGCGGTCCTCGGGACCGCCGCCGGGCTGCCCCGCCTGCCGATCGACGTCGTCCCGCTCTACTTCGAGTTGGACGGCACCTTTCCCAACCACGAGGCCAACCCCCTCGAGCCGGCAAACCTGCGGGACCTGCAGGCGGCCGTCGTCGCTCACGGCGCGGACCTCGGCCTGGCCTTCGACGGCGACGCCGACCGGTGCTTCGTCATCGACGAGCACGGCGCCCCGGTCTCGCCGTCGGCCATCACGGCGCTGGTCGGCCTGCGTCAGGTTGCCAAGGAGACCGCCGCCGGGGGCGTCCCGACCGTGATCCACAACCTGATCACCTCCCAGGCCGTGCCGGAGTTCCTCAGCGCGGCGGGGGCCCGAACGGTCCGGACCCGGGTGGGGCACTCGTTCATCAAGGCGCAGATGGCGGAGCACCGGGCGATCTTCGGCGGCGAGCACAGCGCGCACTATTACTTCCGCGACTTCTACTTCGCCGACACCGGGATGCTGGCCGCGATGCATGTGCTCGCTGCGCTGGGCAGCCAACCGCATCCGTTGTCCGCGTTGGCGGACATGTATCAGCCGTATGTGGCGTCGGGCGAGATCAACTCCCGGCCGGCCGACGTCGCAGCCGCGCGGGCGAGGGTGGTCCGGGCCTACGTCGAGGAGGAGGGCGCCGGGCAGGTGGAGGTTGACGAGTTGGACGGCCTGACGGTCTCGCACTGGCACGGCACGCCCCAATGGTGGTTCAACCTGCGCTCGTCCAACACCGAGCCGCTGCTCCGGCTCAATGTCGAGGCGGCGGACGCCGACATCATGGAAAAGGTGCGCGACGACGTGCTCGCGCTTGTTCGGATGGAGGACAAGGCGTGAGCGCCGTGGAAATGGACGCCTGGGTGCGGGCCGCCCTGCGCTGCCCGGTGACGGGCGCGACCCTGGTCGACGCCGTCGGGCCGGACGGCACGAGCGAACTGCATTCGACCGATCCGGACCGGCCGCTGGCCTATCCGATCCGGGACGGGATCCCCGTCCTGCTGGAGAGCGAGGCCCGGGCGCTGTGAGGCGCGCGCTGATCGGGCACACGGGGTTCATCGGCTCGAACATCGCCGCCCGGACGCCCTTCGACGACGTCTACAACTCCACAAACATCGGCGACCTCGCCGGCCGCGACTACGACCTGGTGGTATGCGCCGCGGGCCGGGCGGATTCGTATCGAATCAATGGGGACGGGCCGGCGGACCGCGCGGAACTCGACGCCTTGGCGGATGTTGTCTCCTCCGCCCGAATCGGCAAGCTCGTGCTGATCTCCACAGTCTGCGTCTACCCGGGCGACACCAGCCCCGACGAGTCGACGCCGCCCGACCCGGCCGCGCTGGCCCCGTACGGCGCCAACCGGGTGCGGCTGGAGCTGCGCCTGCGCGCCATCTTCGACACCCTCATCCTGCGGCTGCCGCAGTTGTACGGGCCGGGGTTGAAGAAGGGCGTGGTGTACGACCTGCTGACCGATCACCGGGTGGAATACCTCGACCCTGAGGCCGCCTTCCAGTTCTACGACCTGCGCCTGCTCTGGGCGCACCTCACCGCGGCCCTCGACGCCGGGGTGCCCGCCCTCAATATCGCGACGCCGCCGCTGACCTGCGCCGCTGTCGCCGCCGAGGTCTTCGGCCGGGATCTGCGCGGCCAGGTTCCGCCCGGACCCGCGAACCCCTTCGCCCGGATGTACACGCGGGACATGCGCACCCGCCACTTCGGGCTGTTCGGCGGCCCGCCCGGCTATCTGATGTCCCGCGAGGAATCCCTCGAGCGACTGCGCGACTTCGTCGCCGGGCAGCGATAGCCCCCTCCGGCGCCGAGGTAGATCCCGGCGGGTCGACGTAGAGCCGCACGGGCGCTCGGGAGGGCTGCCGGCGACGGAACGGATCTACCTCGGCGCGGTGGACGCTCGGCGCGGTGGACGGCGGTTTCGACGGCGCCTGCGGAGCAGGTAGGCTGCATGCGGCACGGGCCGATCCGAGCAAGAGGGGGCAATCGGGCCGCACCGATGCGGCCCGAGGCCGAGCGTGGATCGACCAGCGAAGGGTGGGAGCAGGAGTGAGTCGTCCGAAGATTTCGGCGATTGTGACGTGTGCGGGTCGGGGCGAACGCTTCGGGGGCAACAAGCTCCTGGTGTCGCTGGACGGCGTGACCATCATCGAGAAGACCGTGCGCGAGTTTGTCCGCCATCCGCAGATCGACGAGGTCGTCGTCACCGTGAGTCCCGAGAATCACGAGACGTACCGCGAGATCCTGGTCGATCGCGCGGGGTTGGATGTCATCCTGGTCGACGGCGGCGAGGCGCGGTTCGTTTCCGCGTTGCGCGGCCTGGAGGCCGCCTCGGGTGACGTGATTGTGGTGCACGACGGCGTTCGGCCGTTCGTCAACGCCGACCTGATCTCCCGGGTGCTCGCCGCCGGCCTGGAACACGGGGCGGCGATGCTCGGCCTGCCGACGATCGTTCAAGTCAAGCTCGTCGATCCGGGCGAATTCGTGACGGGTTCGCTGGACCGCTCGCAAACGTGGCTCGGCCAGACGCCGCAGGTCTTCGAGCGGGAGTTGCTGCGCGTCGCCTATGAGAAGGCGATCGCCGACGATTACGTCCGGGTCAGCGATGACGCCGATCTGGTGGCCGAGTATGCCCGGCACCCGGTGAAGATCGTCCGGGGTGAGGACTACAACATCAAGATCACCACGCGCACGGATCTGATGGTCGCCGATCGAATTCTCGCGGCCGCGAACCAGTCGCGCTGAGCCGCGCCCGCCGCTGCCGACCCATCCGGGAGTGACGCTCGTGAGCGCGGGTGGCGGTCCGGGCAGGATTGCTGGGCGAGAGGGCTGCGAAGTCGGTCAGATTTGCGACTCCAGCGCCGCGATCAGCCCGCGGCGCAGTGTCGGGAGATGGCGGGCCGGGCAAAACCCCTCGGTGACGCTGCGCACGACACCGTCGAGGTCGAGCCCATCGAGGTCGGCCGCCGCCAGCACGCGGTGCGGGTCCGCCGCCCGCGCGTCGCCGGGCACCGCCGCCGCCTGCGCGTCGCCGGGAGGCGTCTCCGGCAGCTCGCCCCGCACCGCCGAGTCGTAGTCGCGGAACTTGTACAGGCCGCCGATCACGCGGGAGCCCAGCCGCAGATGCACGTTCGGCACACCAAGGCTGTCGGCGAAGATCAACCCATGCATGGAGGAGGACACGACGGCCTCGCAGGAGGCGATCTCCCGGGCCACCTCCTCGGGCGTCCAGGTGACGTCGATCAGCCGCACGTGCCGGGACAGCGCGGCGAGCCGGCGCACCTGCGGGTGGCCGACGTCCTGGTAATGCGGGACGACGCCGAGCGCGTACTTGGCCCGGACCCGCCCGTCGACCAACCGGTTCGCCAGGATGCCGGGATCGCCGAACCGGAGCCCGATCCGGCGCTCGGGCGCCAGCCGGGCGGCGCTGAGCGCCCCGCGGACCGCCAGCGCCGCGACGTCGTGGCAGGGCTCGTCGGCCGCTGGTGGGCGAATGAAGCCGCTGCCCCAGACCACGGGCATACTCGCGGCTCGGCGGGCGACGACGGATTGCAGGATCGAGCCCGCCCCGATCAGGTCACATCTGGCCAGCGGAGTCCAGACGACGCGGCGGCCGGTGAGGCGTTCGATCAGCGGCGCGGTGACCTCGTCCCCGAAATTCAGCCAGTGCGGATACCGCCAGCGCCACCAGTACAGGCGCACGGGAGGCGCCGGCCGGGTCATCGGCCTGCCCCGAGCAGTCGCCGCGCCGCGGCGCCGCCGAACCGGCGCGCCGGCGCGGGCAGCCGGCCGCCCAGCCGACGAGCCGACCTGGCGGCCAGCCGGCGGGCGCCGCTGCGCAGCCGGGCCCGGCGGGTACGAGCGGTCCAGAGCCGCATCCGGCCCGCGTCGTCGCCGGCCCATTCGATCCGGCCGGGCCGAACCGGGCCGCGCAGGTTGTCCGGGAAGCGCAGGGCGCGCTCGACCCCGCCCGCCTCCAGCCGCAACTCGACCCTGACCTGCTCGAACGCCGGCCGGACGGGAAGCCGGGCGGCGACCGTCCGCTCGCCCAACCAGCGCGTCGGCAGGTTGTGCCGGGCGCCGCGGCTGCCGCGGGGTGTGGGGTAGGCGAGGATCCGGAGGTCCGCCGGGGTCGGGTGTTCGACCTCGATCAGCGCCTCCGGCCGGCCGTCGCCGTCGAGTTCGACCCCGACGATCCGCGCGTCGGTCCCCGCCGGGCGTTCCTCGGCACCGACGTCGAAGGCCAGGGTGCCCTGATCGGTGCCGAAGGCGACCGTGACCGGGTTCGTGTCCAGCACGACGTCGCACAGCGGGACCGCCGCCGCCCGCTCGGCGCCGAACGGAGCCGTGCCCACGGCCGTCCCGAGCGTCACCCGTAGCTCCGCCGCCCAGACGCCGCGCCCGGGCAGGTCCGCGGGCGCCAGGCGGGCGGTGAAGGCCACCGCCGGGCCGTGCGGCGTGGTCACGATCCGGTCGAGCTTCGCCTGGACCGCCCCGGACGCTCCGTCGCGCCGGCGCAGGACCAGTTCGACGGCGTCCGGTGCCCGTTCGGCGCCGACGACCCCCACCCGCCCACCGACCGTCAGGCCGCCGGACCGCCGGGAGAGCCGGGTCATCCGGTGATCGAGCCCGAGCGGCCCAGGCTGCGCCGCGGCCTCGCCCCCCGCGGGCGCGACGGGATCGTCGAGCGGTCTGGCGGTCACGACAGGCCGGCCGGGATCAGCTCGCGGCGCCGGACGTGCCGGCGCCCACGGGCGCGCCGGCCGCGGAATTCTCCAACCGGGCGAGCGCCGCCGTCGTCACGGCCGGGTCGACGCTGGGTGCCAGGCCGCGGGCGGCGGCGTCGGCCCGGGCGCGGGTGAACACGATGTCGTAGAGCTCGTTGATCCGGCGCTGGTTGCGGCGCAGTTCATCGATCTCCCGGCGCAACCCTTGAAGTTCACGCTCATAGGCGATGAATCGCGCCGCATTGGTGCCGTAGTCCGCCTCCATCACGGACAGTGCCTGCAGCGTGCTCATCGTCCGGGGCGCAACCCGGCGGGCGAGCTTGGCGAGGCGTTTCTTCATCGGTCTTCTCCCGGTTTCTGCGGCTGCTGCGGCGGGTCGTGCGGGCGGGTCAGCGCCAGATCAGCGCGGTCAGTGCCTGGCGGGTGCCGGCCGAGGTCTCCTGGGTGTGGCTGCGGACCACGTGGGTGGTCAGGCCGAGGGGGCGCAACTGCGTGCGCAGCCCGTTCAGCGTCAGGCGCCAGGTTTCCGGATTCTGGGCCTCGCGCTCGATTTGGTCGGTGCTGAAGGTCGTGTAGGCGAACGTCTGCGCGTCCAGGACGCCGGCGAGGAAGATCGCAAGATCACCCCGGCCCATCCGGGGCATCTCGTGCAGCAGATTGTGCGCAAAGAAGTACGGCTGCTCGCCCCGGTCCAGCAGGTCGAGGCCGAAGCTGACCAGGCTGTGCCGGTCGTTGAAGTTCAGATAGCGGTATTCGACGTTCTCCGGCTGGGTCAGCCGGGCCACCCGCAGCGCCTCATAGCTGTAGTCGAGGCCGAGCACGCGATGCCCGGCGGCGGCGATCATTTCGGTCAGGCGCCCATCACCACAACCGAGGTCGATGACGAAGGACCGCTCCGGCAGCAGCGCACACAGTTCCGCCACGGCGTCCTCGCCGCCGGTTGCCGGCGGGCGCTCCTCGACGCCCGCGTAGTGCTTCTCCCAGAACACTCGCTGTCGGTTGAAGACGCCGAAGTAGTTGTCGAATCGCCGTCGGGTCGCGCGCGGGGTGACGAACTTGAAGGAGGGGTCCGGCACCCGCCAGGAGGGGCCGTAGGCGAATTCGAGCCACGCCTCGGGGACCGCGGGTGCGGGCAGCGGCGTGCCGTCGAGGTCCAGCGGCTTGGTCGGCAGGAGCGTGTCCAGGTCGAGCGCGCCGCGCAGGGCGAACGGCTGGTTGTACTCGCCATCCTCGTCGTGGAAGCCGGTGAAGATGTCGACGTAGTGGTCGGTGGCCCCGTTCTCGGCGAAGAAGGTCACCTGCAGGTGGGCGTGGCTGAGCCGGATCGGCACATAGCCGTGCGCCACCAGCAGCCGCTCCATCTCGAAGCTCACCCGGGCGAGCGCGAACGGGTCCGTCTCGGCCGACCAGAAGGCGAGGTCGATGTCGTCGTCGTGCGGGAGCAGCCCGCCGCCGCGCATCGCTCCCAGCAGCGTGCCGCCGACGATGTAGACCGGGTAGTCGTGTGCCTCCAGCAGATCAACCAGGCCGCGCGCGTTCGCGAGCAGGCGCTTGCCGACGCCGGAGTCGGCACCTTCCAGCACCGGGCCCAGGCGCTCCCACTTGTTGACCGCGAGCCATCGGCCCTGGCTGTCGGTGATCTCCACCCGGCCGGTGCCGCCGAACCGCACGTCCCGGGACGCGACCAGCCCGCCGTCGGCCGAGTAGGCGACCTCGACGAAGCTTCGGCCCGACAAATGCGGGCGCAGGGCGTCGGGCCAGGACAGGAAGCGCAGCGGCAGTCGGCCGTGCGCGGCCGGGAGCTTGGTGGACCAGACGCGGTGTCCGTCGAAGGAGACGTCGACGACGTCGGTCCCCACGTTGGGGGGCACGGACAGGCGCAGAGTGCGGCGGGTTGCGCTGAGGTGATTCATAGGCGTTCGCGGATTTCCTTATGCTACGTGCAACGACTCTCACTCTAGAGCCTCGCCGGCCGAAGACAGAATCGCTGATGGGAGGCGCCGCCCGGGAGGTTCGACCCGTTGCGGGGGGTTTGTAGCCCGACCGAGGCAGCGAATCGCGCTGTTATTGTGTTCACGCGAATGGGCCGGGAGGGGTGACGAAGTGCGCATGGTCGAGACGTCGTGACGGTTTCGCGGACCCCGCCGGCCGTGGCGACGCCGGCCGTGGAGACGTCAGGGGTGGAGAAGCCGGCTGTCGAGAACCCGACGGTGGCGGACCTGCGGGCGCTGGCGCACCGTGCGGGCCTGCAGCGGATCGGCATCCGGCCGCCCCTCGGGCGCTATCTGCGGGAACTGTGGCAGCGCCGGGAGTTCATCAAGATCCTGGCGACCTCCAAGGCCTATGCCGCCAACCAGACGAACTACCTGGGCCAGTTCTGGAGCATTCTGACGCCGCTGCTCAACGCCGTCGTCTACGTCGTCATCTTCGGGATCGTGCTGGGCACGCGCCGGGGCCTGGAGAACGTCATCGGCTTCATCGTGGTCGGCACGTTCATGTTCCGGTTCTTCAGCCAGTCCGCGATCTCCGGCGGCCGCTCCGTGCAGGCGCGCTCCGGCCTGACCCGGGCCTTGCGATTCCCGCGCGCCGTGCTGCCCATCTCGACCGTAATGTCGGAACTGGTGGCGCTCGGGCCGGCGCTCGCCGTGATGTTCGTCATTGTCCCGCTGAGCGGGCTCATCCCCGGGATGGAACCGGTCCGGCCGACGCTGTGGTGGCTCCTGACGCCGCTCGTCGTCGCGCTGCTGTGGGCTTTCAATACCGGCTGCGCGTTCGTCACCGCCCGGCTGGTGGCGATCACGCCGGACCTGGGCAACGTGGTCCCGGTGCTGACCCGCTTCGTGATGTACGGGTCGGGCGTGCTGTTCAGCATCGAGCGCTACGTGCACGACCCCACCTGGGGTGCCCTGATGGCGCATCAGCCCGTTGCGGTGTATCTCTACCTGGCCCGCGCCTGCGTCCTGCAGGAATCGAGCATCCCGATGGATCCGACGATGTGGCTGTGGGGCGTGCTCTGGGCAGTGCTCTTCTTCTGGGGCGGCCTGATCTACTTCTGGCGCGGGGAGGTGCGCTACGGCCGTGACTGAACTCGACGGCGCCCTCGACATTGACGCCGAGAACGACATCGAGGTGGACCCGGCCGACCTCGGCGACGCGATCGGCGCGCCCGAGCAGGTGGGCGCGCCCTCCGTCGTGGTGGCCGACCTGCACGTCACCTTCCGGGTCTTCGGCGGGCGGCCGCTCGATCGCGGCGAGGGCGCGAGCCCGATGCGGCGCCTCGCGAACCGCTACCGCAAGCACGTCGGCGGCGCGCACGAGGTGCACGCCGTGCGGGGCATCTCGTTCGTGGCTCACCACGGCGAGTCCATCGGAATCATCGGGATCAACGGATCGGGCAAGTCAACCCTGTTGCGTGCCGTCGCCGGCCTGATCCCCCCGACCGACGGCGAGGTGTACGTCGCCGCCGACCCGGCCCTGCTCGGGGTCAACGCCGTCCTGATGCGCGAGCTCAGCGGCGAACGCAACATCATGATCGGCGGCCTGGCCCTCGGCCTGTCCCGGCATCAGGTGCTGCAACGGTTCGATCAGGTGGTCGAGTTCTCCGGCATCGGCGACTTCGTCTACCTGCCGATGAAGACCTACTCGGCCGGCATGGCCTCGCGGTTACGGTTCGCGATCTCCTCGATCGTGACTCCGGACATCCTGATGATCGACGAGGCGCTGGCCACCGGCGACGCCGCCTTCCGGCGCAAGAGCAAGGAGCGGATCGCGCAGATCCGGGACCAGGCCGGGACCGTCTTCCTGGTCAGCCATTCCCTGGCCACCATCCAGGCGACGTGCAGCCGGGTGTTGTGGGTGCATGAGGGCCGGCTTCGGATGGACGGCCCGGCCCGCGACGTCTGCCTGGCGTACAAGGAGTTCGTGCACTCGAAGGAGTACCGCGAGTCCCGCAAGGGCTGAATTCGCCCGGCGATGCGCTACCTTACGTTTCTTGACGGGTGTCCGGACGATCGGTGGGTAGGGCGGAGAGGCATGTCGGCGCACAATGGAACAAAAGCGGTACTCGCGGCACTTGCGGCGAACCTCGGTATCGCGGTCACGAAATTCATCGCCTGGGCGCTGACGGGGGCGTCGTCGATGCTGGCGGAAGCGGTGCACTCGGTCGCCGACTCCGGCAACCAGGCGCTGCTCCTGCTGGGGGCAAAGCGCGCCGGCCGCGCGCCCGACACGGCTCATCCGTTCGGCTACGGCCGCGAGCGATACCTCTACGCCTTTATCGTGTCGATCGTCCTGTTCAGCGTGGGTGGCCTCTTCGCGCTGTACGAGGCCTGGCACAAATGGCAGGACCCGCACCCGATCGAGGGGCAGTGGTGGTGGGTGCCGCTCGTCGTGCTGCTGGCCGCGATCGTGATGGAGTCCTTCAGCCTCCGCACCGCCGTCCAGGAATCCAACCGAGTGCGCGGCCGGCAGTCCTGGGCCTCCTTCGTCCGGACCGCCAAGTCGCCCGAACTGCCCGTCGTTCTCCTGGAGGACTGCGCCGCGCTCGCCGGCCTCGTGTTCGCCCTCGGCGGCGTCGGCCTGACCCTGATCACCCACGACGGGCGCTGGGACGCCGTGGGCAGCGCGGCCATCGGCCTGCTGCTCGTGGTGGTCGCCGTCACGCTGGCCATGGAGACCAAGTCGCTGCTCATCGGGGAGGCGGCCGGCCCGCAGGACATCGTCGCCATCGCGGGCGCGCTGGTGGGCGACGGCGTCGCGTCGGTGATTCACCTGCGCACGATGCACCTGGGTCCGGAAGAGCTTCTGGTCGGCGCCAAGATCGAGGTGAACGCGGGCGCGGACGCGGATGAGATCGCCCGGGCGATCGACGCGGCCGAGGACCGCGTCCGGGCGGCCGTCCCGATCGCGCGGTTGATCTACCTCGAACCCGATCTGCGCCGCTCCGCGGGTCGCGCCGCGCAGCCGGCGGCCGGCGCAGACCCGGCGGCCGGGGCGGACGTAGGCCCGGGCGAAGCGCTGGTCTAGAGTTTCGCGGCGAAAACTGCAAGTATCCACGAGTTCGGCGGCCGAGGATGCTTCGGCGGCCCGGCTGCCTGCGACGATGCGTCGGGCGGCGCCCGACGACCACTGCCCGGTCGCCCGGCGCCGTAGGCTGGTGGCAGTCCCGAAAGACCCCCAACCGAGGAGCACGATGTCGCACGCCACCACCGTCCCGGAAATCTCGGACCGCTTCGACGAGGTTCCGGACCGGTTCAAAGTCCGCGATCTGCGGCTGGCCGCGGCCGGCCGGCATCAGATCCGCCTCGCCGAGCACGAGATGCCCGGACTGATGGCGTTGCGGGCGGAGTACGCCGCGGCCCGACCCCTGGCCGGGGCACGGATCGCCGGCTCGCTGCACATGACCGTGCAGACCGCGGTCCTGATCGAGACGCTGGTCGCGCTCGGCGCCCAGGTCCGGTGGGCGAGCTGCAACATCTTCTCCACCCAGGACGAGGCGGCGGCCGCCGTCGCCGTCGGGCCGGACGGGACTCCCGAGGATCCGCAGGGTGTGCCGGTCTTCGCCTGGAAGGGTGAGAGCCTGGCGGACTACTGGGATTGCACCGAGCGAATCCTGGTCTGGCCGGGCGGCGCGGTCGGCGCCGGCGCCGGGCCGAACCTGATTCTGGACGACGGCGGCGACGCCACCCTCCTGGTTCACCTCGGCCTGCAGTACGAGCGGGCCGGCGTCGTCCCGCCGGACACGCTGCCCGGCGAGCCGGACCACGCCGAGGAGATGAACGTCATCCGCGGCGTGCTGCGCCGGGCGCTGGCCGCCGACCCGTTGCGGTGGACGGCCGTCGCGGAGGGCATCCGCGGCGTGACGGAGGAGACGACTACCGGCGTGCACCGGCTGTACCAGTTGGCCGAGGCGGGGGACCTGCTCTTTCCGGCGATCAACGTGAACGACTCGGTGACCAAGTCGAAGTTCGACAACAAGTACGGCATCCGGCACTCCCTGCCGGACGGGCTGAACCGGGCGACGGACGTGCTGATCGGCGGCAAGGTGTGCCTCATCGCCGGCTACGGCGACGTCGGCAAGGGCGCGGCGGAGGCGATGCGCGGGCAGGGCGCGCGGGTGATCGTCACCGAGATCGACCCGATCTGCGCCCTGCAGGCGGCGATGGACGGCTACGAAGTCGCCCGGATCGAGGATGCGCTCGGCGAGGCCGACTTCTTTATCACAGCCACCGGCAACCGCGACGTACTCACGGCCGCTCACATGGTGGCGATGAAGGACAAGGCCATCGTCGGCAACATCGGCCACTTCGACAACGAGATCGACATGGCCGGCCTCGCCGCGCTCCCAGGCATCACCCGCACCGAGATCAAGCCGCAGGTGCACGAGTGGACCTTCGGGCCGGGCGTGGACGCGGCGGGCGTCGCGCGCGCCGGGCACTCCGTCATCGTGCTGTCCGAAGGGCGGCTGCTCAACCTCGGCAACGCGACCGGGCACCCCTCCTTCGTGATGAGCAACTCGTTCTCGAACCAGGTGATCGCCCAGATCGAACTGCACGCCGACGCCGTCGCGAGCGCGGCCGAGGGCGCCGAACGGCGCTATACCCGGCAGGTCTACCGGTTGCCGAAGGAACTGGACGAGAAGGTCGCCCGGCTCCACCTGGGCGCCCTCGGCGCTCGGCTCACCGAGCTGAGCCCGGCCCAGGCCGAGTACCTCGGCGTGCCGACCGGTGGCCCCTACAAGCCGGAGCACTATCGGTACTGACGCGGCACCGACCGGCGTAGCACGGGCGACGGTCCGCCGGTCGTGTCACGATCCGTGACATGACCGGTGACCCGCCGGCGGCGGCGAGCGCGGTCCCGCTGACCGAGCCGGAGCGTGCCGAACTCGATGCCCTGCGCATCGAGGTCGCCCGGCTGCGGGCGGAGCGGGGCTCCGCCGCGGCTACGGGTGCCGGCGGCCTCGACCCGGCCGGGACGGGTGCCCCAGGCGGCCTGCGCACCGGCCCGCGGATCGCCTGGCTGCGCTGGACGGCGTGCGCCCTGCTCCTCGGCCTGGCCGGCCTCACCGCGATCGGCGCCGTCGTGGCGCGGTACGTGCGCGGCGAATTGCTGGACACGGACCGTTATCTGGCCACTGTCACTCCGATCGCGCAGAGCCCGGCCGTGCGCGCGCAGATTGTCGACACCACGACCGAGACCGTCGTCGACCAATTGAACATCCAGGCCACGGCGCAGGACGCGCTCACGGCGCTGGCCGAGGCGTCGCCCCGGATCCCGCCCCGAATCGCCGACCGGCTGCCGGACCTCGCGCCGATGATCGCCTCCGGGGCGGAGAACCTGGTCCGCCGCGCGGTCACGCAATTTGTCGACAGCGAGCAGTTCCAGACGCTCTGGATCGAGCTGAACCGCGCCGCGCACCAGAACCTCGACTCGGTGCTCACCGGCGAGGGCGACACGGCCGTGCAGGCGAATTCCAACGGGACGGTGACCCTCGACCTGGCGCCGCTGATCGAGCGGGTCAAGCAGCGCCTGGAGGACCGGGGGGTCGCGGCCGCCGCCAGGATCCCCACCGTGCACAAGACCATCGTGCTGTTCCAGTCCGACGACGTGGTCAAGGCCCAACGGGCGACGGCGGCGCTCCAGCGCGCGGCCAACGGGCTGCCGCTGGTGGCGCTGGTGCTCGCGGCGCTCGCGGTGTGGGTGGCCCCGCGCCGGCGCGGGGCCTTGATCGCGGTCGGCCTGGCCTTCGCGGCCGCGATGATCGTGCTCGGGTTGGGGATCACCATCGGGCGGTCGCTCTACCTGAACGCGGTGCCCGGGGCCACGCTGAACCACGACGCGGCTGTCGCGCTCATCGACCCGTTCCTGGAGCCGCTGCGGCTCGCGCTGCGCGCGGTGTTGGTCTTCGGGCTGGCGGTCGCACTCGGCGCCTGGATCACCGGGCGCGGCCGCTGGGCCGTGGCGGCGCGCGGCGGCGTCGCCGCCATCTCGGCCCGGGCGCGCGGGGCGAACCGAACGCCGACGGCGTTCGAGCTGTGGATGGGGCGCTACCGCCGGCCGCTGCAGGCGGTCGCGATCGCCGTCGGACTGCTGGTGCTTGTCTCCGCGGACTACCCGTCCGGGGCAACCGTGACGTGGATCGTGCTGTGGACGGGGCTGGCGGTGCTGGTCATCTACCTGCTCGGGGCACCGGTCCGGCCGGCGCCGGCGGGCGGGCCCGGGCCGGCGCCGGCGGTCCCGACGCCGACGGGTCAGTCGGGCGGGTCAGGGACGGAGTAGGGCAGCCGATGCAGCAGTTGCGCCTGCTCGGCCGCGGCGGCCTGCGCGCGGCGGGCCGTGACCCAGTCGCGATCGCGGCGGGCCGTGAGCACCGCGAGCAGGAACAGCTCCGGGTGGCTGCCCGGCGGCGGGCCGGGGGCGACGTAGCGCTCGATCCGCCCGGCCAATTCGAGGCCCAGCCGTTCGCGCGAGGCCGGGTGCAGCTTCGCAGCGCGGCCGAGGAACTGTCGCGCGCTGAGCGCCAGGCCGTCGGGCAGCCGGAGCATGTCGGCGTTGGCCGCCCAAGCGGCCAGGTGCGGCGGCATGGCCAGCGGAGCGTAGGCGATCCGGGCGCCCCGGACCCGGATCGCGTAGGTGCCCGCCGCGATGTCGCCGAGCCGCTTGCCGCGATCGTTGCTCAGCGAAGCGATGATCGCCACGCAGCCGCCGGTCAACCAAAGTTCGAAGATCCCCACCAGGGCGCGGACCAGGGCGTGCCGGAACCGGACCGGTCCGCCGTCGTCGCGCACCACGCGCAGACCCATGGCGAGCTTGCCGACGGACCGCCCCCTGGTCAGGGTCTCCACGGTGACGGGAATGCCGACGAACAGCGTTGCCACGAGGAGGATCCCGACCGCCGCCGACCAGTCCTCGTCGGTGATCTCGAGCCCGACCATGGTCGTGATCATCAGAAAGAGGACCGTCACGTAGAGGACGACGTCGATGATCGCGCCGAGCGCACGGGTGGCGAATCCGGCCGGGCGCGCCTCGAGCAGGACGCCCTCGCCGATCAGTACGCCTTCGCTCATCTGTCGCCTCCTGAGTGCCGTCCCGGTCGGGCCCCGTCGGCCCCGGTAGCCGGGGCGAATCCGTATTCTCCGGTACCCATGGCAGAGTAGCGCCCGTGGACATCGATGCCTTCGCCGACCTTCATCGTGGCGAGTGGGAGCGCCTCGACGTGCTGGCGGGTCGTCGGCGCCTCGACGGCGCGGAGGCCGACGAACTGATCCGGCTCTACCAGGCGGGCGCGACTCACCTGTCGATGGTGCGGTCCAGCGCGCCGGACCCGGTGCTGATCAGCCGACTGTCGATCAGCCTGGCCCGGGCGCGGAGCCGGATCGCGGGCACCCACGAGCCCGCCTGGCGGGATATCGCGCGGTTCCTGGCGATTACGTTGCCGGCGGCGCTGTACCGGATCCGGTGGTGGTCGGTCGGCGTGACGGTGGCCTTCCTCGCGGTTTCGGTGTGGTTCGGCGTCTGGGTGGCGACGACGCCGGAGGGCTTGGCGGCGATGGGCCCGCCGAGTTTCCGGGAGAAGTACGTGAATGAGCAATTCCTGGATTATTACCAGGTGCATGCGCGGTTCTTCTCCCACGTGTGGCTGAATAACACGTGGATTGCGGTGCAGTGCGTCGGTCTGGGCATCACCGGCGTCTGGCCGGCCCTCGTCCTGGTGCAGAACGCGATCGGCGTGGGCGGAGTGGGCGGCATGATGGCCGCCTACGGAAAACTCGATGTCTTCCTGGGCGGCATCGGGCCGCACGGCATGCTCGAGCTGACGTCAGTGCTGGTGGCGGCGGCGGCCGGCCTGAAGATCTTCTGGACGGTGATCGATCCCGGGCCCCGGCCGAGGGGGCGAGCGCTCGCCGAGGAGGGCCGCGCCCTGATCACGGTCGCCCTCGGGATGGGCATCACCTTGCTGGTCTCCGGGTTGATCGAGGGCTTCCTGACCGGATCGAGCCTGCCGATCTGGTTCAAGATCGCGGTCGGTGCCATTGTCTGCGCGGCATTCTGGGCCTATGTCTTCGTGGCCGGCCGTTGGGCGGTCCGGGCCGGGCACAGCGGCGACCTCGCCCCCGACGAGGCCGGGTATGTGCGCCCCGTGGCGGGGTGAACCGGCTCCGGATCACAACCGCCCGGCGGCCTTGAGCGACAGGTAGGTGTCGGCGAGCCGCGGCGCGAGGTCGTCGGGGAGGGCGTTGACCACTTCGACGCCGCGCCGGCGCAGGACGGTGGCGACGGCGGTCCGCTCCAGTTCCCCCCGCGCCGCAGCGGCGGCGGTGTAAACCTCCGTCGTGCTCGCGCGGTCCGCGGCGAGCGTCGCGACCTCGGGGTCCTCGACGGCGGCGAGCACCACTTGGTGGGTCGAGGCGAGCGGCGCGACGACGGGCAGCAGCCCGGTCTCGACGGCGGCCGGATCGAGCGTGGACAGCAGCACGACGAGCGCCCGCCGGGACAGCCGCTCCTGGACCGCCGCGACGACGCCGGGCCAGTCGGTCTCCAGCCGGTTGGGCTCGAGGTCGGCCAGCGCCTCCGCCATCGCCGGCATCAGCCGCGGGCCGGCCGCGCCGGCGACCCGGGACCGCACGGTGCGGTCGAAGGCGATCAGTTCGACCCGGTCACCCGCGTGGCCGGCGAGCGCGGCCAGCAGCAGGGCGGCCTCGATGGCGGCGTCGAGGCGCGGCGCGTCCCCGACCCGGGCGGCGGCGGTCCGCGACGTGTCGATCACGATGAAGACCCGCCGGTCCCGCTCCGGCCGCCAGGTGCGGACCACGACGCCGCGCCCACGCGCGGTCGCCCGCCAGTCGATGGACCGGACGTCGTCGCCGATCACGTACTCGCGCAGCGAGTCGAATTCGGTGCCCTCGCCGCGGATCTGCACGGCCGAACGGCCGTCGAGTTCGCGCAGCCGGGCGAGCCGGGAGGGCAGGTGCCGCCGAGATGCGAACTCGGGCAGCACCCGCAGGCGGCCGGGCAGCGGGATGGATGCCTGCCGGCCCGCGAGGCCCGCCGGCCCGAAGGACCGAATCGTCACCTTGTCCGCCACGCGCTCGCCGCGCCGCGTCGGCAGCAGCGGCGTGCGCACCCGCCGCGATTCGCCGGCCGGGAGCGTGACCCGGTGCCGGTTCGGGTGGGCGCCGGCCGACGGTGGCCAGGCGTCCCGGACGAGCGCACGCATCCGGCGTCGGCCGAGGTTGGTCAGCACGAGTTCCGACGCCGCCCGCTGGGTGAGCCGCACCGAGCCGGGCATGCGGCGCTCGATCCGCACCGCGCGCGGCGAGGCCGCCAGGGCGGCGTCGACGGCACACAGCGCGAGCACGAGCACCAGCCAGACCAGGACGACGCCCGGCACCGGGAAGAACAGCACGGGGCCGAGGCCGAGCGCGGTCAGGGCGACGGCCCGCCAGGTCAGTGCCACCGAACGGCCCCGCTCACCGGGGGACGGGAACCGAGGCGAGCACGGTGTCGAGCACGCTCTCGGCGGTCACGCCCTCCAACTCCGCCTCCGGCCGCAACTGGATCCGGTGCCGCAAGGTGGGGTGGGCCAACGCCTTCACGTCGTCGGGCGTGACGAAGCCGCGCCCCGACAGCCAGGCCCAGGCTCGGGACGTCGCGAGGAGGGCGGTGGCGCCGCGGGGGGAGACGCCGAGGGAGAGCGAGGGTGACATCCGGGTGGCCCGGCACACGTCCACGGCGTAGCCGAGCACCTCCGGCGCCACTCGCACCTGTGTCACTTGCCGGCGGGCCCGGTCGAGCAGTGCGCTGTCGACGACGGGGGCCAGACCGGCGCCGGTCAGGTCCCGCGGGTTGAACCCGGTCGCGTGCCGGCGCAGGACCTCGATCTCGACCTGGCGGTCGGGCAGCGGGAGCAGGACCTTCAGCAGGAACCGGTCGAGTTGCGCCTCCGGCAGCGGGTACGTGCCCTCGTACTCGACCGGGTTCTGGGTCGCGATGACGAGGAACGGGTCCGGAAGTGGCCGCGGGCGACCGTCGACGGAGACCTGACGCTCCTCCATCGCCTCCAGCAAGGAGGCTTGGGTCTTCGGCGGCGTGCGGTTGATCTCGTCGGCGAGCATGAGGTTGGTGAAGACCGGGCCCTCGCGGAAGGAGAATTCGGCGGTGCGCGCGTCGTAGACGAGCGAGCCGGTGATATCGCCGGGCATCAGGTCGGGGGTGAATTGCACCCGCTTGGCGTCCAGGCTGAGCGCCGCGGCGAGCGCGCGGACGAGCAGCGTCTTCGCGACGCCCGGCACCCCCTCCAGCAGGACGTGGCCCTTGCACAGCAGCGCGATGATCAGGCTGGTCACCGCGGCGTCCTGACCGACGACGGCCTTCGCCACCTCGGCCCGCACCGCCGCTAGGGCGGCGCGCAGCTCGTCGGCCGCCGGGTCCCCCGCGGGCGGCGCCGTCGGGGCGGCCTGCGGCGGGGCGGGCTGCGGCGGGGCGGGCTGCGGGG
>JAVBMU010000005.1:0-43477 GCA_031552185.1 Cellulomonadaceae bacterium
CCGGACCGGAGCCGCCCGGCTCGGCCGGTCGGCCGTCTCCTGCGCGCGGCGGCCCGCCCGGGTACCCGCCGGTTCCGCTCCCGGCGCCGTCCCCCGGCGCACGGCGACGGACTGGGCCGCCGCCGGCCCGCCGGGCGGCTCCGGGCGGGCATGGATGTCCCGCCGCGACGGATAGTCCCGGCTCGATCCGGGAATCGGTGCCGGCCCATCGGCCGGCGACATCCCGGCTGGGAGCGCCGGGGGCGAGGCATCGTCCGGCGGCCACACGGAGCCGCGCCCGAAGGGCGCGACGGCGTACGGCGCCGTGGCGTACGGGTCGCCGGCGAGCGCGTCGATCGGGTACGGGGCGCGAGCCGGCTTGCGGACGGGGTAGCGATCGTCCCCGCGCGCATCGACGGGGGACGGAGGCCGGGTGCGCGCCTCGACGGCAGGGCCGTCGAGTTCGCCGGGCCCGGCGTAGGGGCCGTACCCGATGGGTTCCGGTTCGGCCGAGTCCGCGCCGCCCACCGGCGCGTACCAGGCCGCCGCATCCGCGGCGTAGCGCGGGTCGACGGCGTCCGCCCCGGACCGCGGGTCGGTCGCGTAAACCGCGGTGTCGGCCACGTCCGCGGCGTAGCGGGGCTCCACCCCGTAGCGCGGTTCCGGTGTGTTCGCCCCGTAGCGTGACTCCGCCACGTTCGCCCGGTAGCGCGGCTCCGTCGTATCCGCCGGCACCTGCTCGATTGCCGCCGGCGGCGGGGCCAACAAGGCCGTTTCCGCGGCGGACGACGACGGATCGACCGTGGGATTCACCGCGGTCCGGGTTCGGCCCATGGTGCTGTCGTCGAACGGCTCGGCGGCCCGCCGGGGCCGCGCCCGGCGCATCGCGGCCGGAATCACGATCGGCGTGATCACCGCCGCGACCGGGTCGAGGTCCTCGCGCGCGTGCCGGGACCGGCGCACGGCGACCGGAACGTCGGGCGGGGGCGCCGGCGCCGGTTCGGGCAGGATCACGTGCGCCCCCGAGCCCGGTCCGACGAGTCGCTCGGCAATCCGGTCGATCAACCGGGCCAGCGCCTCGGCGGGGTGCGGGCGCTTGCGTGGATCCTTCGAGAGCATCGCCATGATCAGCGCGGCGAGTTCTTCGTCCACGTGGGCGGGCAGCGGCGGCACGGCGTCGTTCACGTGCGCGATCGCGATGTCGACCGGCGTCGGGCCGGTGAACGGCCGCCGGCCGACGACCGATTCGTACGCCACAATGCCGAGCGCGTACACGTCGGACGCGCCCGTGGCGGCCTGGCCGATCGCCTGCTCGGGCGAGAGGTACTGCGCGGTCCCCATCACCATGCCCGTGGCGGTCATCGGCACCTGATTGGTCGCCGTCGAGACGCCGAAGTCCGTGATCTTTACCTCGCCGGACCGGTCCAGCAAGATGTTGCCCGGCTTGATGTCGCGGTGCACGACGCCGGCCGCATGCGCCGAGTTCAGCGCCCGGGCGGTCTGGGCCAGGATCGGCAGCAGCGTGCGCAGTTCGATGATGGGGTGCCGTTCGAGCAGGTCCGCCAGCGGCTCGCCCTCGACCAGCTCCATCACGAGGTAACCCGTGTCGTTTTCCTCGCCGTAGTCGAACGTCTCGGCGATGTTGGGGTGGCTGAGCACCGAGGAGTTGCGCGCCTCGGTGCGCAGCCGGACGAGAAACTCCTCGTGCCCGGCGTACTCCTCGCGCAGCACCTTGACGGCGACGCTGCGGCCGATCGAGAGGTCCTCACCGACCCACACCTCGCCCATACCGCCGACGGCGATCCGGCTGACCAGCCGGTATCGACCGCCCAGCATGAGTCCGGAGACAGGTTTCATGGTCGGAGCACCGCCTCCATGACCGCCTTGGCGATCGGCGCCGCGATCTTGCCGCCGGTCGCCTCGCTGCCCAGCGACCCGCCCTGCTCCACGATCACGGCGACGGCGACCTTCGGGTCATTGGCCGGCGCGAACCCGGTAAACCAGGCGTGTGGCGGCACGTTCTTGCTGGTCTCGGCCGTCCCCGTCTTCCCGGCGACATCGATGCCGGAGATCTGCGCGCCGGTGCCCGAGCCGCGGTCGACGACGTCGATCATCATGTCGGTCAACTGTGCGGCCGTCTGCGGCGAGACGGATCGGCGCAGTTGATTCGGCTTCGTATCCTGCACCACGTCCAGGTTGGCGCCGCGGATGGTCTGCACCACGTACGGCTTCATCAGCTCGCCACGGTTGGCGATCGCGGCCGAGACCATGGCGATCTGCAGCGGGGTCGCCCGGTCATTGCCCTGCCCGATGGCGGCGAGCGCCGTCATCGGGGGGTTTGCGTCGGCGTCGACATGGCTGGGGGCGACCGTCAGCGGGATCGACAGCGGGGTGTCGAAACCGAAAGCTTCGGCCTGCTCGGCCAGCTTCTCGGCGCCCAGGCGGACGCCGAGTTCCGCGTAGGCCGTGTTGCAGGAGACGGTCAGGGCCTCCGCGAGCGTCATCTGGCCCGAGGGTGAGCACCGAACGTCCCCGTAGTTGCGCAGGAAGGATTTCGATTGCGGCAACTGGTACCGGTGCGGCGCGGGGATGACCGAATCCTTGGTGTAGTCCCCGCTCTCCAGCGCCGCGGCGGAGGTGACCAGCTTGAAGGTCGACCCGGGCGGGTAGGTGCGGCCGCGGATCGCCCGGTTCTCGAGCGGGCTCCCGTCCGCCTTGAGCAGGCCCTGGTAGGCCTTGGCGGCGCTCGACGTGTTGTGCGAGGCGAGCGCATTCGGGTCGTAGCCGGGTGTGGAGACCAGGGCGAGGATTTTGCCGGTGCTCGGCTCGATGGCGACGACCGCCCCGCGCTGGTTGCCCAGGGCGTCGTACGCGGTCTTCTGGACGGCGGGATCGAGTGTCAGTTCCACTGACGAGCCCTGAGGCTCGGCCCCGGTGAGCAGGCCGGACAGCCGGTCCAACCAGAGGGCAGGGGCGGTGCCGTTGAGGAAGGCGTTCTCCTTCGATTCGATCTCCGTGCTGCCGTTGGCGATCGAGAAGAAGCCGGTGACGTGCCCGTACAGCGTGCCGGACACGTAGCTGCGCTGGTACTTGAAGGGATCCCGGACGGGAACGGACGTCACGATCGACGTGCCCGCCACGACGATCGGCCCGCGGTTCTTGCCGTACTCGCGGTAGATCGTGCGCACGTTGCGCCCGTCCGCGTTCAGCGCGGGGGCCTGGATGGTCTGGATATACGCCGTGGCGGCCATCAGGGTCACGATCATGATCACAACGACGCCGGACAACTTGCGCAGCGGTTCGTTCATTTGGGCTCCTCCCGCCGGGGGAGGGTCTGGTCATCCAGCGGCTCGCTTCGCGGTTCCGCCGGCGGCTCGCTTCGCGGTTCCGCCGGCGGCGGTGGGGGAACCGGGGTCATGGCGCTGCGGCGCCACGGCGCCGCAGCGCTCGGCTGGGCGGGGGCCGATCGCGGCCCCTCGGGCTGGTTCGTCACCACGGTGGTGGCGGCGTCGGGCCGGGTGACGACGGTGGCGGCGGCGTCGGGCCCGACCAGAAGCGTGGCGAGGTCGTCCTCGGCCCGAACCATCCCCGGCGCCGTTGTGATGGTGGACGACCCTGCGATCTTGGACGACGCTGCGAGGTGCGGCGCCGCCGTGAACTGCGTCGTCGCCGTGGCGGGTTCGGCGGCGAGCGCCCCACCGGGCGCGATGCCGGCCCGTTCCGGCGCCGTCGAAGGCCGCCGTGCATCGTCGGACACCCGCAACAAGACTGCCACCACCAGCCAGTTCGCAAGCAAGGAGGAACCGCCCTGGGCCACGAACGGCATCGTCAGACCCGTCAGCGGAATGATTCGCGTGATCCCGCCGACGACGACGAACAACTGCCACGCCGTCACGAACGCAAGCCCGGCCGCGAGCAGCTTGCCGAACCCGTCCCGCACGGACAATGCGGTCCGCAGCCCGCGCTCGACCAAGATCAGGTAAAGCAGGAGGATGGCGATCAGACCGGTCAGTCCCAGTTCCTCACCGAGCGAGGCGTAGATGAAGTCGGAGAAGGAAAACGCGACGATTCGCGGATAGCCCTTGCCCCAGCCCGCGCCGAAGAGGCCACCGTTCGCCATCCCGAACAGCCCACGCACCAACTGGCCGGACCCGCCCACGCCGGCGCTGAACACCTCCTGGTCGAACGGGTGCAGCCAGGCCGCCACCCGACTCTGGATGTGATGCTCCGTGCGCGCCGCCGCCGTCGCACCGACCGCGAACATCAGCAGACCGATGATGACCCAGGAGACCCGCTGCGTGGCCACGTAAATCGTCGCTACGAAGAGGCCGAAGAAGAGCAGCGACGTGCCGAAGTCCCGCTCGAAGACGAGGACGGCGACCGAGGCGAGCCAGGCGATCACGATGGGGCCGAGGTCGCGCAGCCGGGGCAACTGCAGGCCCAGGATCCGCGGCCCGGCCAGGGCGAGCGCGTCGCGATGGGTCACCAAATAGCCGGCGAAGAAGATCGCCAGCGCGATCTTGGCGAATTCGGCCGGCTGAACGCTCATCCCGGCGATCGAGATCCAGATCTTCGCGCCGTGGATCCGCAGGCCGAGGAAGGGGACCATCGGCAACGCCACCAGGATCAGACCGGCAATCATGGCGGTATAGGTGTAGCGGCGGAGCAGCCGGTGATCGCGCAGCACCAGGATCACGGTGACGGCCGCGGCGACCCCGAGTACCGTCCAGGCGAACTGGCGCGGTGCCAGCTCCATCTTGCCGCCGGTCAATTGCGTGCCGAGGTCGATGCGGTAGATCATCGCCATCCCGATGCCGTTCAGCGCGACCGCGACCGGGAGGATCACCTGGTCGGCATAGGGCGCGCGCAGGCGCAGGACGACGTGCGCGGCGATCGCGATGACGGTCGTCAGGACCGCGATCAGGGTGAGGCTCGGGGGCAGCTTGTCGGTCATGGACAGGCCGACGATCGCGTAGGCGCCGACGCCCAGGACCAGCGCCAGGAGCAGCAGAACGAGCTCCAGGCCGCGCCCCGGGCGAGTCTTCGTGGCGCCTGCCATCACGTCCCCGTGCTGGTCGTGCCGGGCAGGTCAACCAGGGCAAGCTTCGCCGCCCGCTGCCGGGCGTCGGCGAGCGACGACGCCGGGATCGTGCCCCGGACCTGGTCCCGGAGGTATTCGGGTAGGTCAGCGACGTCGGTGCTCGTCACCTCCACCGCGTGGGACAGGCGGATCGGGCCGGCCTTCGCGTCGATGCCCTGGAAGACGGCCACGCGGTCCTGCGAGACGCCGACGTAGTACTGCGTCTGCGTCCAGCGGTAGCCGGCCCAGCAGCCCGCGGCGACGGCGGCGACCAGGACCAGCGTGATCAGGGTCCGCAGCCCGCGCCGGTGGCGGCGCGCCGGTGCCGGCGCGGGGCCGACCGACCCGTCCGCCGTGGTCTCGTCCGGGTACTCGTCGTCGAACTCGGCCGCCCGGTCGAACTCTGCGGCTTGGTCGGCGGCGTCCGGGTCCGGGCCGGTGGGGCCGGCCGGGTCGGCGTCCGGCGGGGCGAACTCCGGCTGCCTGGCTCGCAGGAGCGTGCTGTAGACCGCGGACCGGCCCTCGTCGAAGCCGCCGACCGGGCGGCGCGCCGGCTGGGGGTTGCGCGCCGCTCGGTCCGTGGTGTCGTCGTCGTCCGCGACATCGACGCTGCCGGGGTGCTCGATGATCACGACCGGCGCCCGGCCCGGGCCGACGCCGTCGCCGAAGGGGTCGTCCCGGGGGTCCAGCCGGGATTCGGCGGCGCCGCCGGCGGCAGCCCCGGTGACGGGGCCACCGGTGGCAGCCCCGGTGACGGGGCCACCGGCGGCGGTGCCCCCGACGACGCCGAGGGCGGCGTCCGGGTCCTGCGAATCGCGCGCGACCGGCCGGGGACGGTCGCGCGCCGGATGCGTATCGTCGAGGCCCGGCTCCGGATCGGACGGGGACGCCCCGACGGGCGGCGTGGCAGTAGTGGGCGTGGCAGCAGTGGGCGTGCCGGCAGTGGGCGTGCCGGTGCTGTCGTCGAGATGGGGGGCGGTGGGTTGGTCCGCGCCGGGTTCGGGGCGCTCGTCGTCGGCGCTTGAGGCCCCGGCCGCGCCCACCGCGCTGGTCCCGACCACGGCCGGAGTGCCGCCGGCGGGTCCGGCCGGGGCGGTGCCGGCCGCGGCGGCATCGTGCTCGGTCTCCGCCGCGCTCGCGGCGGCATCAACGGTCTCTTCAACGGTCTCCGCCGCGCTCGCGGCGGCAACGGTCTCTGCCGCGCTCGCGGCGTCGTCCGCATCGGTCGCCTCGCCCATGCTGCCGGCAACCGATTCCCCCGGCCGGGACGCAGTCGCCGGCGCATCGCCCGGGCGGCCGGCGGCCGGCGGGGCGCCGCCGAAGGCGTGCGCGGCGGCCGCGGAGCCGACGATCTGCGCGGCGATGCCCGCGCCCGGACCGACCTCGTCCGCGTCGACGACGTCCGCCAGCACGACCGTGACGTTGTCCGTACTGCCGGCGTCGAGCGCCAGATCGACGAGTTGGTCCGCGCAGGCGTCGGTGTTCGTGATTTCCAGCAGGGCGTCGGCGATCTCCTCCGGCCCCACGAAGCCGCTGAGTCCATCCGAGCACAGCAGCCAACGGTCGCCGACCTGTGCCTCGCGAATGGACAGGTCGGGCGTCAGATCGATGTCGAAGTCGCCCAGCACCCGCATCACGACGTTGCGCTGCGGGTGCATCTCGGCCTCCTCGGGGGAGATCCGGCCGGTGTCCACCAGGTGTTGGACGAAGGTGTGGTCCGTCGTGACCTGGGTGAGTTCGCCGTCGCGCAGCAAGTAGGCGCGCGAATCGCCGAGGTGTGCCATGGCGAGCCGGTTCCCGGACCGCAGGAGGGCAGTCACCGTGGTGCCCATGCCCTCCAGTTCGGGATGACTGTGGCTGTGTGCCACGAGGTCCTGGTGCGCCTCCGCAATCGATCGGCGCAACTCCTGCAGCGCGTCCTGCGAGTTGGGTGACACGGTGTCCAGGTGCAGCAGGGCGCCGATCGCGATGGCGGAGGCGACGTCCCCACCCGCATGGCCCCCCATACCGTCGGCGACAGCGAGGAGGTTCGGTCCGGCGTAGCCGGAGTCCTGGTTGTTGAACCGGACCAGTCCGACATCCGAGCGGGCGGCGTAACGCAGGGCAGTTCTCACGTGACGCTACCTTCGCAGTTCGACGACGGACTGGCCGATGCGCACGGGGACCCCCATCGGCAGGCCGATCACCGAGTCGATGCGCTGATCGGCCACGAGGGTCCCGTTCGTCGATCCGAGGTCCTCAACGAACCAGTGATCGCCGCGCGGGAAGATGCGCGCATGCCTGCTCGAAGAGTAGTCGTCGTCGAGGACGAGCGTGCAGCTGGGGGCGCGCCCGATCAGGATCGGTGAGGTCGTCAGCGGCAGCGAGCTGCCGGTCAACGGACCTTCCGTCACCACCAGGTGGGTCGGGCCGGCGGGTGCGGGGAGCGGGGCCGGCTCGGCGGCCTTGGCGCCGTTCGCGGATGGGCGCTTTGTCGAGGGCCGGGGGCGGGCCTGCCCCCCGGACAGGTCCCGCATCAGCACCCGGATCGCCATCCACACGAACACGCAGAGCAGCGCCAGGTATCCCAGCCGCAGCAGGGTGAACGTGAGATCGGTCATCGGGCCGCGATCACCACTCTTCGCGCTCTGCCGTCCCGGTCCAGAACATGATCCTGGTTCGCCCGATGGTCAGCGAATTGCCGTCGAGCAGCGTCGCCGCCGGGACCTGGTGTCCCTCCACGAACAGACCGTTCGTCGAGCCGAGATCGCTCGCGATCACGCCCTCCGGGGTGACCCGGATCTCCAGGTGGCGGCGGGATACGCCGGGATCGTCCACCACGATGTCCGACTCCGACCCCCGGCCGATCACCGTCACCGGTCCGGTCAGGAGGTAGCGCTGGCCGTCGATGTCGATCAGCGGGTGCCGCGGGGTGGGCGCGGCGGCCGCAGCAGGCGCGACAGCTCCGCGCACGGTCGCCGAGCGGACCCGGTACCGGCCGGGTTCGAGGTCGGCGTGTTCTTCGAAGCTCACCCGCACCGGGCCGACGAAGGCGTAGTGCTGCGATGCGCCGTGTTCGGTGACGATCGAGGCGAACTCGTCGGCCAGCGCCTCCGCGCCCCACGCCTCGACCTGCCCGAAGTCGTCCGGGGACAGGTCCAGCACAAATTCGTTCGGGGCGACCGTCCGGTCCCGACCCACCACCGCGGCGCGGTCGTCGACCTCTCGTCGCAGGGCACTGGCCAGTTCCACGGGTTTCACCTCGGCGCGACCTACCTTCGCGAACGCGTTGTTGACCACGCGCTCCACACCTTTCTCGAAGCGGTCCAGGACTCCCATGCCACCTCCCTCCTCGAGCGGTTCCGGACGGACCGGGCCTGCCCTACCGCTGCCCCCGCGTGCTGGAAGACTACCGAGATCGTATCCACCGTGAAGCCCACATGGAGCCTTGCGCCGGCATTCTGCGCGAAGTCTGCGCAACTGCATGTGCTGCGGTTCGGCCATCCGTGCGAGTTCCGCCGCGATCTGTCGCCGTCATCCGGCCCGCCGGCGAGGAACCCGGGGGTCCCGGGGCGGGGCACGACCGGTTCGGCGCCCGGACGGGGGCTCCCAAAGAAAGGACTTTCGTCCCGGCCATCGAGCCTGGTCAATGGCCTCAATCCGCGCGGGAACGGCCCAACGGCCAGGGCGGTGGGTGCCCTGGCGAGCGCCCCGGCAGGCGGTCCGACGGCGCATGGTCCTGGACCGGCGTCGCGGGAATTCGGTTCCGACTTGGGCGGCCGGCCGTGTTACTCTTCTGCGGCAGCGCGCGAGTGGCGGAATAGGCAGACGCGCACGGTTCAGGTCCGTGTGCCCGAAAGGGCGTGGGGGTTCAACTCCCCCCTCGCGCACGCAGCGGTAGGTCCCATGAACTGGGAACACGCACGACCGAGACCCCCGGCCGGATCATCCGGCCGGGGGTCTCGTCGTGGCTCGGCGCGATGCCGTCGCGCCGCGCGGTCAGCTCACCGGTGCGAGCCTGCGTCCGCGCCGAAGCGGGGGAACAGTTCGAGCAACTGCCACCCGGGTCGGCGCGGTGTTGGGTCGGTGCTGTCGGCCGCGGGCGGGTACTGCCAGCCGCCCTGGGTCCCGACGAGCAGCCGCTGGTCGCCGATGGCGAACCAGTCTCGGGCGCCCCAGTTGTCCTCGTTGTTGAACCCGGTCATGGTGACCGGCCGGGCCGGGCGCCGGGAGTTGGTGAACACCCACGCATCGGCCCCGTTGTCCGCCGGGTCGCCGGTGAGTTCGTCCCGAAGCTGCAGTAGGACGGCGTCGGGCAGATCGATGCCGAAGATGGAGTTCAGAGCGTCCGTCTGCGGATTGAGCAGGTAGTCCCGGACGAGCTTCTGGGAGTCGAATCCGCCCATGTAGACGTCACCCCGGAACTTGGCCGAACCCCAGGCGCTGTAGTACTGCCAGCGGTTGCCGAATCCTGGCTCGCCGAACAGCGGGGACTGGTGCAGCAGGTTCTCGCGGAGTTCCCAGTGCATCCCGCGCGGGCTGTCGTCGGCTATCGCGGTCCAGTACGTCCGGCTGCCGTACAGCAGCTGAATTTCCTGGTCGGGCTGACCGATGTTCCGGATTCGCCAGACGTGCCCAGCGGTCTCGCCCTTCTGGAAGAAATCGACGAGGTCCCGGACGCTGGATCGGTCGACCGCGTTGGGATACTGGGCGAGGGTAAGGAAGGAACCGACGCCCGCGCCGGTGGCGGTGCCGAAGTACAGCCAGCCGTCGAGTTCCTGCAAACCGCCGCCGATGTTGGCGATCGCCTTCCAATGATCGGGGAAGAAATCACCCATGGAGAACGCGGACTGCCAGTTGGGTGCGTCGGCCGGGGTCAATCCCTCGGATTCGAGCGGCGGGCTGATCTCGACCGTCGCCGGAAGCTGTTCGTCCGGTGGCCCCGCGGGCCAGGAATTGGCTACGAGCCGGCCCTCGAACACCTGCAGGTAGGTCGGCTGGTTGGGCAACTCCCCGACGACCTCCCACGAGAACGGGTCGCTTTCGGTACCCGTCCAGCGCAGGACGTTCCCCCAGGTGGGAGTCGTCCCACCGGGGCGCGGGTCGGCCGGGTCGGTCAGGGCGAACCCAGCGTAAAGGGTCGAATTGTCCGACGTCCGGAAGAAAACCTTCGGGTTGGAGTACTGGGCCATTTCCTGGGAGCCGAGGAACTCGCCGGTGGAGGAGCGGAAGGCCAGGAGGACGACGTTGCCGGGGGCGAGCGGGTCAGAACTGAGTCCCGTCACGCCGGCCAGGAAAACGATGTCGCCGATCGCGCCGGCCGACCGAATGCCACCCAGTTCGGCAATCACGGGGTCGTCGGGGGTTCGGTTGATCAGCTTGTTGCTCGCCAGGTCGTACTGATAGATGACCGGGGGTCGCAGGTCGCCGTTCTGCCCGATCGACGGATCGGACTGACCGGCCAGGGATTGATCGAACTCGCAGGTGAGTTCGTCGCTGTCGAACGGGGCAATGGCTCCGAGCCCCGCGGCCGCGAGGGTGGCCTGGTACGTCACGGCGTTACCGCAGAACCCCAGCGTGGCGGAGGCGAACCACAGCGATTGCTGCGCCTGGTCCGTGGTGAATCCCCACATGTACACCTGGTTCGTGCGGGCGCGGTAACCCGTCGGGCAGACCCCGTTCTGGATGGGCAGGATCTCCTTGCCGATGCTCAGGAAGCATTCATCGGGTTGCGCCTCGCCTCGCACGATGGAAACGACCGGTCCGGTCTGTTCCCCGGGACGCGCCCCGGGCGGGAAGCCGCCGGGCTTCTTGGTGGGCGAGGCCCCGGGGTGGCGGGTCGGCGCGGATCCGTCCGGATGCTTGGTCGCGGTCGAGCCGGGATGCGGGCTCGCCGTCGGCTTGGCCGTCGGCTTGGCCGTTGGTTCGGCCGTCGGTTGTGCCGTCGGCTTGGTCGTCGGCGACGCCGTTGCCGACGGACCGGAGGGATACGACGACGGGGGGGCCTTGGCCGTGGTGTGCGTCGATGGCATTCCGCCGGTTGGGGTCGACTCGCCGGCAAATGCTCCCGGTGCGACGGCAAAGCTCACGACGACGCCAAGTGCGGCGATGCTCGCCGCCGTTCGACGCCGACGCGCGGCTCTGCCACGTGGAGCTGGGTCGTGTGGTGCGCTGCCCTGTGGCGCAGGGCCGGGTGGTGCGGGCGATCGTTCGAACCTCATGCTCGGCTCCTCAGCCTGGTACAAATCGCGCGCCCTCCGGCGATGCCGAGGGATGCTGAAGGAGCAAGCGAACCGACGGGTGCCGAGAGGCGGGCGATGGCGCAATGAAGGCGCTCAGATTGCCCCGGCACGGCTGCTCGGCTCGGGGTGGCCGCGAAGGCTCGGCAATGCACGTGGCGTACACCGCCCGGCCGCCCTTCGAATCTGACCCGGAATGGCGGCGCTCTTCGCCAGCTCATCGTTTCGGCCCCGGGGCCCGCACGCAATCGGACCCCGACGCGCTGATCGCGGTCCCACCAGAGTGGATGAGTGATTCCGAATTGCGGCGTCGGGTCGTTGGTGGGTGGTCCGGGTGCCCCCCGTGGCTCACGAGGTCAACCGGTGAGCGCCTCGCGCACCTGCCGGGCGATGGCCCGCGCGAGCCCGGGCGGGACGGCGTTGCCGATCTGCCGGGCGATCTGGGTCTTGGTCCCCACCCATCGATAGTCGTCCGGGAAGTCCTGAATGAGGGCGGCCTCGAGGTGGGTGATCACCCGGTCCACGCTGCGCTCGGGGTCGCCCCGGACCCACGGGCCCGGCATCTGCCCGGCGGCGGGTTCCCATTGTGGGTGGAGATATTGCCCCTTCTCGGGCTTGAAGAATTCAGTCCGAATGGTGACGGAGGGGGCGTCCCAACGCCCACGACCCATCACGTCGACCGTCCCGGTGGCCTTGTTCCGCCAGCAGTCGGGCAGCAGATCCGGCGGGACGTCGAGTCGCCCGCCGCCCGGCGGGACGAACGAATATCGGGCGAGGCTGCGCGCCGTCGGGCGACGCTTGAAATGCAGGTCCTTACCGATGAAGACGCCGGGCATGGGGCGGCCGAAAAAGGTCGCCACGGCGTCGGGCAATTCCGTCGTATCGGGGTGGGTGGGCAGGCCGTCGATGACGTCCCGCAGGGTGCGCCACGGGCGGGGTCCGCCCGTCCCCGGCTCCGGCGGCGCCGGTTGCTTGGCGTGGGTGGGCGCGGGCAGGTCGATCGGCCCGATCCGCGAGCCGACGACGATTGTCCGCCGCCGGCGTTGCGCGACGCCGTAGTCGGCGGCGTTGAGAATGCCCCAGGTCAGGTCGTACTCCCGCAGCGCGCCGTGGTCCACCTCGCCCTGCAGCATCCGGAATTCGGGACTGGCGGCGAACCGGTCGACATTCTCGATGACGAAGACGTCCGGGCGGGCGGCGGTGACGAAGCGCAGGTATTCGCGCCAGAGTTGATTGCGCGGGTCGGCGAGGTCCTTGGGGCCGAGGTTGGAAAATCCCTGGCAGGGCGGTCCGCCGATGATCAGCCGGGCCGGCGGGATCTCGGCCGTCGGGACCAGGCAAATGTCGCCGGGGACGACGTGGGCCGCGCCGTGATTGGCGGCATAGGTGGCGGCGGCGGCGAGGTCCCACTCGACGGCGAGCAGCGGCGTGAAGCCCTCGGCCCGGAAGCCCTGGGTCATTCCGCCGCACCCGGCGAACAAGTCGATCATGCCCGGCTCCGGCGTCGTGGGCTTGACCGTGGGGGCGCGATCGTCATGGGCGTGATCGTACGCGGCGGGCGCCCACCTTCCCGGCCACCCACGGCACCAGCGCCTCCATGAGATAGGCGATGAGCACGCCCGCGGTGACCCACCCGATGCGCTCGCCGAACCGGCCCCAGACGACGACGTCGGAACTGATCGGGAATTCCAGCATGATGAAGACCGAGAAGGTCATGAAGCCCGGCATGACGTAGGCCCGGGAGGGATGCAGGCCGGCCGCGACGGCGAGCGACATCGCGGAGGCGATGGCGGCGGCCCAGGGATTCGGGCGCAGGAGCAGGAAGAAGCTGACGGCCAGGGCGCCGGCGAAGATCGCCCCGACCCGCCACAGCGAGCGGAAGCGCTGCATTTCGTGGCTCGGCCGGGAGACGAGCCCGGCGGATCCGACCACCCAGCCGGTGTGGTCGAGCGCGAAGCCGGCGAGCGTCGCGAGCCCCATCGCGCCCGCGAACTGGGCCGCGTAGGGCCGCGCAATGGGCGCCGGCAGCGGTGCCCGGGTGCGCCGCGGCCCGCTCGGCCGCTCCGGGAAGAACAGCGAGACCGCCAGCGCGACCAGCGAGGATGTGAACATCAGGACGAACATCCCGACCGCCGTCGAGGTGGTGTCGTAACTCAGCCCGATGCCCGCCACGGGGACCAGGAGCATCGCCCCGATCGCCCGGCCGGAGCGAGCCCAGATCGCCACGGCGGCGAGGGCAAGGGCCGCCATGCCGACGGCCGCCGGCCAGGGACCGGCGAACTCCTTGAGGGCGGAACCGACGAGCAGACCGAGCGGGAGGAGGACCGCGACCACCAGGACGCCGACCCGGGCCCGCCGCCGCGGCGCGACGCCGATCGCGACGGCCGGAATCAGGCCGATCAGCATCGTCAGGCCCTGGTGCGCGTCGTCGAGCCCGGCCACGAGGGCCGCGGGCAGGGCCGCGATGGCGACCGTGATGAACCCGGGCCAGCCCCAGGCGAACAGCGCCGGCGGAGAAATCGACGAATCTGTCATGGTTCCTCCCGAGGTCCAGGTGCGGTGGGATCCGGAGCGTAAGGTGAGGGGCTCGGGCCCGGGTAATCTTTCCTCAGCGTATTCGCGCTGACCGAAAGGACGACTGCCATGGCGGCGAAGGGATCGGCCTCACGGCGTCCGGCTCCCGTATCCGAGCGCACGGTCCCGGCCAAGGCCCTCGACCAGGCGTTGCGGATCGCCGGCGGCGATCCCTCGCGCCTGCGGATCGAGGCGGACGGTTCGGTGACGGTGTTGAACAAGTCGCGCGGGGAGTTGCGCAAGGGCCGCTGAGAACCGCCGGCCCCCGCCGGCCCCCGCTCAGCCGGCGTCGACGTCGGCCGCGATCCGGGCCTTTCCGGGCGCCCGGGGCACGACGAGCGGCGCGCCCGTCTCCGGATCGGCCAGCACCAGGCACCGCACCCCGAAGACCTCCTCGACCAGGTCCGCGGTCACGATCTCGGCCGGCGGACCCTGCGCGACGACGGCGCCGTCGCGCATGGCGACCAGGTGATTCGCGTACCGGGCGGCCTGATTGAGGTCGTGCAGGACGGCGACGAGCGTGCGCCCCTGCGCGTTGAGCGCGGCGAGCAGGTCCAGCAGGTCGAGTTGGTGCGCGATGTCCAGGAACGTCGTCGGCTCGTCGAGCAGGAGCAGCGGCGTGTCCTGGGCCAACACCATGGCGACCCAGACCCGTTGCCGCTGGCCGCCGGACAATTCGTCCACGAGCCGGTCGGCCAGGTCCCCCACCCCGGTGGCCTCGAGGGCCGCGGTGACGGCCGCGTCGTCGTCGGGCGACCACTGCCGGAGGAGGTGTTGGTGCGGGAACCGACCCCGGGCCACGAGGTCCGCCACGCTGATGCCCTCGGGCGCGATCGACGTCTGGGGCAGCAGCCCCAGCCGCCGCGCGACCTCCTTGGCCGGGTAGGCGGCGATCGACCGGCCGTCAAGCACGACGTCGCCGCCGCGCGGGCGCAGCAGCCGGGCGAGTGCCCGCAGCAGGGTGGATTTGCCGCAGGCGTTGGGGCCGACGATGACGGTGAAGGAGCCGTCCGGGATGCGCAAATCGAGGTCCCGCGAGACGACGCGGCGATCGTAGGCGAGGGTCAGGCCGTCGGCGTGCAACCGGGTGGGGGCGGCCGGCACCGGGTCGGCGGCGGGTCGGATCATGCGTGCCTCCTCAGGGGCGGGGGCGGTGCTCATCGCCGGGCCTGCCGGACGAGGAGCCAAACGAGATACAGGCCACCCAGGGGCACCGTGACGGCACCGACCGGCAAGGTGGCGGCGGGCAACAAGCGCTGCGCCACGACGTCCGAGACGATCAACAGCAGCGCGCCCATGCTGGCGGCCGCGGCCGGGTTCAGGCCCGGCCCCCGCGTGAGCATCCGGGCGAGTTGCGGCGCGGCGAGCGCGACGAAGGCGATCGGCCCCGCCGTCGCCGTCGCGACCGCGGCGAGCGCGACACCGCAGGCGATCAGCGCGAGCCGGCTCGGCTCCACCCGCACGCCCAGGGCGCAGGCAGCGTCGTCGCCCAATTCGAGCAGCCGCATCCGGGGGCCGAGGCCCGCCAGGGCGAGGCCGAGCAGCGCAATGATCGCGCAGGCCGGGCCGGCCTGCGCCCACGCCATCCCGTTCAGCGAGCCGACGCCCCAAGCGGCGGCGGACATCGCCGCGCCCAGGTCCGCACGTTGAATCAGGGTGGAATTGACTGCGGCCAGCATGGCGGTGATCCCAATCCCGACGACGATCAGTCGCCCACCCTGCACCCCTTGCCGGTAGGCAAGCAGGTAGACGACGACGGCGGTGGCCAGGCCGCCGAGGAGGGCGCCGGCCGCGGTGGCGAGGAAACCGGGCTTGCCGAAAACGAGCATCGCGATCAGCGCGCCGGTGTAGGCCCCGGTGGTGAAGCCGATGACGTCCGGGCTGCCGAGCGGATTGCGCGTGACGGATTGGAAGACCGCGCCGGAGGCGCCGAGCGCGGCGCCCAGCACGAGCGCCATCAGTGCCCGCGGCAGCCGCCAGTCGACGACGATCGTCCGGGCGGTCGCGTCCGCCTGTCCGGTGAGCGCGGTCAGGACCTCGCCGACGCTGAGCGGATAGTCCCCGAGCGTCAGCGAGACCACGGCGATCACGACCGCGAGCAGCCCCACGGCGAGCGTGAGGGCGAGGGTGCGCGGCTTGAAGCGCACGGCGAAGTCGCCGCCGAGGCGCAGGACCGCTCCGGCCGAGCGGGCCGCCGCGGGGCGGCGCCGGGGCGTCACGGCCCCACCTGCGCGGGTCGGCCGGCGGCTCGGGGCTCGCCCACCCGGCGCCGGCCGGCGCCGCCCGGGCGGCGCAGCGGCCCTCGGGCGAGGGCGATCAGCACCGGCGCCCCGAGGAATGCGGTGACGATTCCGGCGGGCAGTTCGCCGGGCGGCGCCGCGATCCGCCCGATGACGTCGGCGCCGAGCAGCAGCACCGCACCCAGGGCCGCCGAGTGGCCGAGGATGAGCCGCTGATCGGTCCCGGCGAACCGCCGGGCGATGTGCGGCACCGCGAGCCCGACGAACGCGATCGGCCCGGCGGCGGCGGTCGCCGCCCCGCACAGCAGGGTGATGGCCACCCCGGTCAGGATGCGGGTCCGGCCGACCCGGACGCCGAGCGAGCGGGCGACGTCGTCGCCCAGGGCGACGGCGTTCAGCGAGCGGGCCGCGACCAGGCCCAGCACCGCGGCGACCACGATGAACGGGGCGACGGCGGTCGCCGTCGTCATGGTGCGCCCAGCGATCGAACCGGCGCCGAGCGCAGGCCCGGCCCCCCAGTACCGGAGCTGGTTGAAGACGCTCGGGTCGAGCAGCGCGACGGCGGAGGACAGGCCGGTCAGCACCGCGCCCACGGCCAGGCCGGCGAGCGTGAGCCGCACCGGCTCGGCGCCGGCGCGGCCGGCGGCCCCGACCGCAAAGACCAACGGAGCCGCCAGCGCCGCGCCGGCGAAGGCGAACCAGACAAAGCCCGACGGCTCGCTGACGCCGAAGACGCCGACCGCGATCACGACGGCGAAGCCCGCCCCGGCGTTCACGCCGAGCAGTCCCGGGTCGGCCAGCGGATTGCGGGTCAGGGCCTGCATCAGCGCGCCCGCCGCGCCGAGCGCCGCACCGGCGAGCAGACCGATGACGGTCCGCGGCAGTCGCAGCTCCCATACGATCGTGGCGGCGCCCGGGTGCTCCGGCCCGCCGGTCAGCGCGTCGAACACGGCGGCCGGCGAGAGCGCCTTGGCGCCGATGGTCAGGCTCAGTGCGACGGCGAGCAGCAACGCGATCGTCACGATCAAGGCGCCCGGCAGGCCGACGGCGCGGCGGTTGCGGGCACGGGGCGCCCACGACTCGGGGCGTTGCGTCCTGGTGAGGGTCATCGACCGTCCGATCGGGGGGAAGCGCCGGAGCGGTTCGAGATCATCGGAACTCAGGTGAGGCGGCTTTGGGTCGGGCCGGCTCAGCTGAGGTGGCTTAGGTAGGCTGGCCTAACTAGGCCACCCTACCGAATCCGCTCGGCGGTTGTACTCTCCCACCTCGGCGGCCGGTCGGCAGCGGACCGGCGGGCGCGCCGGACCGGGCGCCGGGCGCCCGGGCCGAGCCCGTTCCGTGTCAGAGTGTGCCCATGGCCTCGCCGCATGTCCCAGCCGTCGCTGACCACGTCGTCGTCCTGGACCAGGACGGACATCCGGTGGACACGCGACCACGCGCCGGCGTGCACGACGCCGAGACGCCGCTGCACCTCGCCTTCTCCTGCTACCTGCTCGACGGCGCCGGCCGGATCCTGATGACCCGCCGCGCGCTCGGGAAGCGAACCTGGCCGGGCGTGTGGACCGGCTCCTTCTGCGGGCATCCGCGGTGGGCCGAACCGATGCCGGCGGCGATCGCCCGGCATGCGGCCCACGAACTCGGACTCGCGGCGGTCGACGCGGCGCCGGCCCTGCCCGACTTCCGGTATCGGGCCGTGGACGCGTCCGGCGTCGTCGAGAACGAGGTGTGCCCGGTTTTCGTCGCCCGCACGCTCGAGCCGATCCGGCCGAATCCCGACGAAGTGATGGATGTTGCGTGGGTCGCACCCGATGAACTGGCGCGGGCGGTGGCCGCTGCGCCGTGGGCCTTCAGCCCGTGGCTCGTGCTTCAGGTGCGGGAACTGAGCGCGCTCGCCGGCCGGGGCGCCGGCGGACTGGCCGAGGAGATCGCGGCCGCGCTGGTGGCGTGAGGTGGCGGTTCGAGCAGAAAGAAGCCCGCGGGCTGACGGGGCCGTCGAGGACAATCGCGAACGAATGTCGGTGCCGACGCCGCCGGCCGTGCTGGACGAGACACGGCTCCCGCGGGCTCCGGTGGTTGCGTGGGATTCGCGCGTCGCCGGGCGGACCAGCCGCCTGCCGGCACTCGAAAGCTCGCAGCGTCCGGGTTTCGGTGTGCGGCGACTAGCGCGCAACCACCTCACGAGTCCACTGTGTACTCACTACTGGACCACCTCCTTTCGCGTGTACGACGACGGTACGTCGGCCCCGGCGCCCGGCGCCAGGTCTTTTCCCAACCGGTGGACATGGTCGCCGGCACCGGGTGAAACCGCCGGTCACGAGCCCGGCAACAGCCGGGCGTACTCGGCTGGGTGTTCCGCCAGCCAGTCGGCAAGGCCGAGGGCCGGCCGGCCGGCAAACCGGGCGACGACGTCGCTCACCCGGGCGAACGCCCCGGCGGCAATGGCCGTGTAGGTCGAGACCCAGGCGTCCTTGACGAACGCCGGCACGTCGTACTCGGCTCGGGACCGGTACGCCTCGGACACCGTCTCCGGTCGATACTCGATCGGCCGCCCGCACGCCCGCCCGATGTGCTCGGCGACCTCGTAGAGGGTGAGGGCCTGCGGCCCGGTGACGTCGTACGCCCGGCCGTCATGGCGGGTGGGATCCTCGTCGAGCAGCACTGCGGTCGCGACGTCGGCGACGTCGTCGTAGGCGACGGCGGCGATCCGGCCGGACCCGGCCGGACCGCGGATCACGCCGTCGGTACCGACCATGTCGAGCAGGCCCTCGTAGTAGAAACTGTCCCGCAGGAAGGTCCAGCGCAGACCGGATTCGCGGATGTCCGCCTCGGTGTTGGCGTGCTCTCGCGCGGAGGTAAAGATCGCGTCCGGTGCGGCGCCGACGGTCGACAGATAGACGAGCCGTTGCACTCCGGCGCGCACCGCGGCGTTGACGGCCGTGCGGAGGTCGGCCACCCGGTCGGGTGCCTCTCGGACCGAGACGAGCACGACCGTCTCGATGTCCTCGAAGGCCGCGGTCATGGCGCCCAGGTCGGCGTAGCCGGGGACGATGCCGATCTCGGCGTCGGGCAGATCCTGGCTCGCGAGCCGGGGGGCGTGAGCGGCGTCGCGCACGATCAAACGCTGCCGCGCGCCCTGGCCGGCCAGCCGAACGGCCAACCGCGAGCCGAGCTGACCGCTCGCCCCGGTGACCGCGAACGCGCCGGAAGGGACCCTGATGGTCATGTCCCAACGCTAACCGCCGGCGGGCGGGCCGCACCGGTGATCGCAGAAGGGCGCCCGGGTTCGGCCCCGGACGATCGTCGGACGCGGACAGCAGATTGGCGTTGCGGACATTGCCGCAGGTCACTGCGCGCATCGAGCGGGATCGGGTACCTTGGCAGGATCAGACCGGAGGGAGAGCGTCGTGCCCGACCGCGCCACCGTGAATCCCGAAGTCGTTCGCTGGGCCGCCTCCGCGGCCACGGCTGCCGGAGCATCCCTGAGCCAGTTCCCGCATCTTTCCCGGTGGATCTCGGGTGCGGGCCTGCCGACCCGAGGCGTGTGCCGTGCTCGGTGTCCGGTACCTTTCCCCGTGGCAAGTCCTGCGCGCGGAGGGCGCTCAGTTCGTCCAGCGCAGCCACCCGGGACGGCCCGGGTAGAGTCGCGGTTGTGGACCGACGCGTGCCTTTTCGCATCATGACCGTGTGCACCGGCAACATCTGTCGTTCGCCGATGGCGGAGATTGTCCTGCGGGACCGGTTCGAGGCCGCCGGACTCGCGGACCGGGTGGTCATCGACTCCAGCGGGATCAGCGACGAGGAGCATGGTCGGCCCGTGGACCGGCGGGCCAGGGTGGTGCTCGCGGAGCGGGGGTACGACATCGCCGGCGACCATCGGGCGCGCCAGGTGCGCGCGGGGGATCTCGCCGCCCGGGACCTCGTGCTGGCGATGACCTCCCAGCACGCCCGCGCCCTGCGTCGGCTCGCGGGCCGGCAGATTGACGACGCCGCCGAGGTGGTGCGGATGTATCGCGCGTTCGATCCCGCGGCTCCCCGCGTCCTGGCCGGCCAACCCGAGCACGTGCTGGACATTGCCGACCCCTGGTACGGCGACGAGAGGGATTTCGCCGAGTGCCTCGACGAGATCGAGGCGGCGGCCGACGGCGTCGTCGACCACGTGCGGGAGCTGCTCGGCTGAGGTGGGCGGTGCCCGGCTGAGGTGGGCGGTGCCCGGCTGATCGGCTGAGGTGCGCCATCGGCCGGCGTAGGGCGACATCGCCCGCCGGTCGTTAGCCTCGAACCGTGAGCGCGTCGAGAGTCCAGGCGCGGGTTCCCTCCCGGACCGACGTCGAGATCGCCCTGGTGACCGGCCTCGTCGGGGTGGTGTACATATTCGTGCGGCTGCGCGTCGGGGACGTGCGGCTGCCCTGGCTTGCCTCGGTCGTCGAGGTGTTGGGGGCCATCCTGGTGCTCGGCCGGCGGCGGTTCCCGCTGGTGGTGTTCGGCGGCGCGCTGGCATTGAGCCTGATCTTCCCGACGCCGGCCGTCCCGGTGGGTCTGCATGCCGTCGGCCGCTATGTCCGCTCTACCCCGGTGGGCCTGACGGCCATGATCATCGGTTTCGTGGCGTCGTGGCCGATCTGGCTGCTGACCTCGAGTGTGCGGGTGCCCGGCGAGCTGGCCACGTACGCGCTGTTCGCCACGCTGCCCTTCTTCGTCGGCCGGGCGGAGCGCGCGAGTGCAGAGCTGGCCGCGGAGCGGGCGGCCCGGGAGGCGGAGCGGCGCGAGCGGTTGGCTCAGGATGCCCGGTTGACCGAGCGCCAGGTCATCTCCCGGGAGATGCACGACGTCGTCGCGCACCGGATTTCGCTCATCGTGTTGCACGCGAATCTGCTGGCGGAACAGCCCGCGGGCGCGGCGGTCCGGGCGGAACTCGACCAGATCCGCTCGCTCGCGCGGGCCGCGCTGGACGAGATGCGAATGGTCCTCGGGCTGCTGCAGCGGGTCGATGTCGGCGGTCGCGGGGTGGCCGGCGGGCACTCGCTGCGGGACATCGAGACCCTCGCGGCCGAGGCCCGCGCCGTCGGCCAACCGGTGCAGGTCGACATCGACGTCGCGCCGGGGGACGTCCCGGATGTGACCGAGCGCACCGCATATCGGGTGGTGCGCGAGGCGCTGACCAATGCCGAGCGGCACGCGCCGGGGGCGGCGACCGAGGTCCGGGTGGGGTCCGACGGCCCGTGGCTGCGCGTCGTCGTCGCCAATGCCGCGCCCGCGGCGCGGCCGGTGGGCCTGACCACCGGTGGAAACGGCCTGCGAGGACTACGCGAGCGGGTGACGCTGGTCGGTGGCAGCATCACGGCAGAACCGGCGCCCGACGGCGGCTTCGTCGTGGACGCCCAATTGCCGAGGAGGACGCCATGATTCGCGTCGTCGTCGTCGACGACGAGCGGCTGTTCCGGGATGGAATAGCGCGCCTCGTCGATGCGGCCGAAGACATGACCGTCGTCGCCCAGGCCGGGAACGGCCGGGAAGGGGTCGACGCCGCCGTCGCGCACCACCCCGACGTCGTGCTGATGGACATGCAGATGCCCCTGATGGACGGGCTCGAGGCGACTGAGGAGATCCTGCGCGCGACCTCCGGGATTGCCGTCGTGGTGCTGACGGCGTTCCAGTACGACGAGTACATCCTGCCCGCCCTGCGGGCCGGGGCCGCCGGCTACCTGCTGAAGGACTCCACCACGGACGAATTGCGGCGCGGGATTCGGGCCGCCGCCGAGGGCGAGGCCATGCTGTCCCCGGCCGTCACGCGGCGCCTTCTCGACACGGTCAGCTCGTCGTTGTCGACCCGGGAAGTCGACGCCCGACGGCGGCTGGAGGTCCTGTCCGACCGGGAGCGGGACGTCTTCGGCTGCGTGGCGCGGGGACTGTCGAACGCGCAGATCGCCCGCGAGCTGTACATGGCCGAGCCGACTGTCAAGGCGCACCTGACGCACGCGATGGCGAAGGTCGGCGTCGTCAACCGGACCCAGGCCGCGATCCTGGCCTACGAGGCGGGCATCGGCGCCGAGGCGTGAGCGCGCGGCGGCGGGGGCCGGCGTAGTCAGGCGAATACGACTGCGCGGGCCGTGCTGCGCCGGTCCAGGTAGCCGAGTTGACTCATCAGCGCCCGGGCCGCCTAGAAAGAGGTATCGCGAACGAACGAGAGGTACGGCCCGCGAACGAGAGGTACCACGCGCCGAGCCGACCGATTCGCGATGTTCAAGCCTCTACCTCGTTCGCGATACCTCTCTCTCGTCGGACAAACCTCTATCTCGCGCGGCGGCCACCGTCGCCCGCCTCCCAACCGCAGCACCCTTGACGGCCGCCCCGAGTCAGTACCTGGTGCGACGAGTCAGTACCTGACGCCCCGAGTCAGTACCTTGCGGCTGTTCGGCGCTCGTTCTCCCGGCGTGTCGGTACTTCCTGGGTGGCTCAGGTACTGACTCGCCGCACGAGGTACTGACTCGGCGAACGAGGTACTGACTCGCCGTGTCAAGGATCGTAGTTGTGCACCGTCTTGCGCAGGTGCTCCGCGTGCAGGTAGATCTCGTCCAGGGTCGCGATCGGGTGCAGGGTCTCGGCCTTGTGTTCGTCGAGCAGGCCGAGACTCGTCGTCGGGGTCGCGGAACTGGGCGCCTGAACAAGGAGATCCGCCGACGCACCGACGTCGTGGGGATCTTCCCTGACCGAGCCTGCCCAGCACGAAGATCACGCCGACGCGCTACACCACACCCCGGGACTTGACTTCGAGCGCGGCCCTTTTGTCGCTGACGCCTGAAGACTGAGCGGTATCCAGCGGGTGAAATCTGAGCACCCGGGGTAGGGCTTGGGGCGTGATGAGCGTGGAGGACTGGGCCGAGATTCGTCGGAGGACCCTCACATGACGCCATCGACAAGGTAGGCAGTTCTGCCTGAGCCGAGCAGGGTGATCGCGGTCTCGACGCGCCTACGTGTGTGGCCGCCCAGGTGTTCGGGCACGCGGTTCGGTTCGACGAACGCGATCGTGTCGATCTCCGCGTCGCAGGGATGCAGTGAGGCCGCGGTCGTGGTGTCGAGGGTGCCGCCGTCGAAGACGAAGGCGAGCATGTCGTCCCACGGTCCGTGTGCCGGCACCCAGTCGACGCACAGCAGCCGGTCGAGGTTCACGGCCAGGCCAAGTTCCTCGAGCAGCTCACGGCGGACCGCGGCGTCGGGTGCCTCGTCGGCCTCGACCATCCCACCGGGAAGGTCCCAGCCGGGCTTGTAGGACGGGTCGACGAGCAGGATCCGCCCGGCCTGGTCGCGCAGGATCACGTCGGCGCAAACCCGCTTGCGGGGTTGGGTTGCGTTGCCCTGGACGAGCAACGCGTTCCACGCTGCAGGGTCGGCCCGGTACAGCGGTGGTTCAGGCATCTTCTGCCCACGTCCCGGCCGGGTCCAGGCCGTTGAGCATTCCGCGGCGTCGGCGCATGCCGGCGTCGAATTCCGCGGCGAACCCGGGCGGTGCGCTCGGACCGGCGCCAACCAGCGCGCGGGCGAGTTCGCCGAGTTCGACCACGACACGCGAGGATGCCAGTCCTGTGGTCGAGCGCAGTACACCGGTGGCCTCGCCGGCGGCTTGTTCGGTGTCTCCGAGGCCGATCATCGCCCTGGCCAGGGCGAGCCTGCCGAACGCGTGCGCCCGCGAGGTCGGGTCGGTGCGGATCGCCAGGATCGTGCGGGCCTGCTCGGTGGCGCCGGCGTGGTCGCCGAGCGCCGCCAACGCGCGGACTGCCTCGCCGGCCAACGATGCTTCGTCGAATCGGTTGATCCACGGCGACATGGCCACGTTCGACGCCCGGACCAGCGCTTCCTCGGCATCGGCGAGCAGTCGTGCGCATTGTCGTCCGTCGCGGCCCAACGCGGCCGCTCTTGCCTGGATCGCAAAGAGTTGGGACTCGACCCCCGGCCAACCTGAGCCGTCGGAACACGCTGCCAGCCCCTGGCGAACAAGCGCACTCGCCTCCCGAGGTCTCTTGTGGTGGCAGGCAAGACCTGCCCTCGCGGCTTGGATGTGGGCGCGCAGCTGAGTGTCGTTGCCCAGTTCCGACAGGGCCGATGCCTGGCGGAAATGGCGCGCCGCGTGTGTGTCGCGCCCGGCGTCGTGAGCCATCCACCCCGCCATCTCCGTGAGCGCTGCCGCCGCGTCGAAGACGCCCTCGACGTCGCGATCGGCACCGAACACGTGCGGGGCGATCTCACGGTGCAGGTACTCCACAACCTCGCCGTACATGCGCCCGCCGCCGCGGTTCGGGTCCGCCAGGCGGAACGCGAGCATCGCCGCGGCCGGGTCGCCCCCCGCCGGCACCGCGGTGGTACCACGGCCGGGACCCGACCCGCGCGCGATTGCCGCAAGGAGTTCTGCGTACACCGGTGAGGGCCGCCGCCCACCGCCCGCCCACATCTTCAGCATCCGCCGAAGAGACTCGTCGCCTGGCAGGCTCACACCGGCCCGGTCGGCGTGACGGCGCATTTCGTGGATGAGCCTGGTCCGGCTCCACCCCCGCTGCTCGCACAGCGATCGGATGTCCACTTGCCGCATCACTTCTCCAGTCCCGGGGACTCCCCCGCGTCCCCCTGCCCGTCCCCGCGTTCGCCCTTCATCGTGGCAGAACACACCGATCGGGCGAAAGGATGACTGTGCGCCCCACCACAACTTGGACGATCGGACTGCCACGCGCCGGAGCCCGGATCTCGCACGTTTCCGGGATCTGCCTACGCGGTGGGCTCGTCCTGGCCTACCGCGACCCGGCGGGCCTGCAACTACCTCAGGGCCTGCCGGCCAAGGGGCAGAACGTCGCAGAGGCACTGGCCGAAGCCTGCGGAAAGCTGGTCGCGCGCGTAACCACCACCGCGTTCCTGGCCTGGAGGCAACTCGACGACGCCCAGGACGGCGCCATTGCGATCCGGTTGGCGGCACCGATCGACCATCTTCTGCTCGGCCAGTGGGAGCGCGCCGAACAGCGACTCTTTGTCGATGCCGCGCTCGCGCCCGTCCTATTGCGGATGGGCGCCAACGGACCCAACCAGATCAAGGCCGCCGCAGGCCTGGTCTGGGACGCCCTGCGCCGAACCCCGGCGGACCCGCTCCCATCGAGGGTTTGATCCCGGCGGCGGCCAGTGTTTCGGTGCAGGCCAACGAGGTGTATTGGCTGCCGTGATCGTGGTGGTGGATCACCCCGGTCACGTCGTGGCCCTCGCGGGCCCGGGTCCAGACGGCCGTGCCAACCCCCAACAACCCGGCGACCTGCGTCATCGCAGCAAACTCGGACTCATAGTCAGCCCGGACCTCCCCGACCATCCGAACCGCCGCTCCCGCAACTCCGGCGGGTACCTCCTCGACGTACTCGACCTGACCCCATCCTTCCCAACGAACGAAGCCTCCGGACACATCGGGGGCTTCAGCGGGGTCCGGCGTTGCCGGCGGCGGCTCAGTCGTAGTTGTGCACCGTCTTGCGCAGGTGCTCCGCGTGCAGGTAGATCTCGTCCAGGGTCGCGATCGGGTGCAGGGTCTCGGCCTTGTGTTCGTCGAGCAGGCCGAGATACTTCTGCGCGCCGTTGAAGTGGAGCCGGGCGATCGGCTTGCGGTTGTTGTCGTCGAGGAGCACGCCCAGGTAGTTCTTCGTGTCCCGATGCGCGATCCGGGCAGCAGCGACTTCGCTGCAGACGATCGCCCGGATGATGTGGTAGCCCTCGAGTTCCTCCAACGTGGTCGTGATGCCGTCCTTGGAGCCCTGCGAATTCGGCGGTGACGCGGGTCCCTCGGTCGTTTCGGCGGCGGTCGCCGCGGTGGGTTCCGGATAGACCTGGCCGCCGAGTGCCGCCTTCAACCGGTCGTTGACCTGGTCGGCGAGGAACTGCTTCATTGCCTTGGTCACCAGGGCGCGGAACTGTTCCCGCACCCGCTGGGTGAAGGATCCCTCGTAGACACGGTTCGTCAGGATCTTGATCCACTCGTCGTCGGGGTCGCGGAACTGGGCGCCCAGGACCCTCTTGAGTGCCCCGATGTACTTGAGCTCCTCGGCGGCACTAATCACCGAGTCGATGTCGAAGGCTTCCTTGGTGAGCTTCTGGACCTCGGGAATCAGGGACTCGTCGAGGTCGAGCAGGTCGAGCTGCAGGAACGGCCTATCGTCCATCCGGTTAGGCCGATCCAGATCGGTGAAGAAGTCGTACTGCTGACCATTTGTCAGAATCGCGATCCGGGCGTTGGTCGTGGCGAAGTATCGGAAGAGCTGGGAGGCGTGGTTCAGGGTCAGGGGCGCCCCGATGGTCTTGGCCTCAATCAGGATCTGGACGTCGCCACCCTTGACGATGGCGTAGTCGATTTTCTCCCCCTTCTTGGTGCCGACGTCGGCGGTGAACTCCGGAACGACCTCGTTCGGGTCGAAGACGTCGTAGCCGAGAACCAGCGAGATGAAGGGCATCACAAAGGCGTTCTTGGTGGCCTCCTCGGTGCCGATCGCGGCCTTCTGTTGCTGGATCTTGCTCGCGAGCGACCCGAGCCGTTCGGCGATTTCCATGACTAACCCCCATCCATTGCTTGACCAATAGATGAAGCCTACCGCCCACGGAAGGCTGTTTCGCGAGCGATCACGGGTGAATGTCTTGCCCCGATCTGCGGCTCGAACCGGCCGTCGTCGGGCCGGTCGTAGGGCCGGTCGTCGGGCCGCTTGCGGCCCCGCCCGGGGCATCATGGTGCCGTGAAGATCTCTCGTCGCTCCGAGGTGCCCGCGTTCGCCGCCATGGAAGTCCTGGCCGAGGCGAACGCCCTAGCGGCCGCCGGCCGCTCAATCCTGAACATGTGCGTCGGCGAGCCGGTGACCGGCGCGTCCGAGGTGGTGCGCCGCCGCGCCGTCGAGGTCCTGACGTCGGGCGACATCGGCTACACGGAGGCGCTGGGCGTGCCGGGTCTGCGCCGCGAGATCGCGGGGCACTACCAGCGCTGGTACGGCCTCGAGGTGGACCCGGGCCGGATCGCGGTGACGACGGGTTCGTCCGGCGGGTTCTTGCTTGCCTTCCTTGCGGCGTTCGACGTCGGCGACCGGGTGGCGTTGGCCCGGCCCGGCTATCCGGCGTACAAGAACATCCTGCTGGCGCTGGGCTGCGACGTCGTCGAGCTGGACGCCGGACCCGAGACGCGGTACCAGCCGACCGTCACCCAATTGGAGGCCGAACACGCGCGGGGCGGCCTGGCCGGCGTCGTCGTGGCGAGCCCCGCGAATCCGACCGGCACGATGATCTTGCCGGCGGAACTTGCCGCCGTCGCCACCTGGTGCGCGGCCCACGACGTGCGACTGATCAGCGACGAGATCTACCACGGCATCACGTACGGCGGCGCGGCGGAGGCAGGCGGACAACTGCCCACGGCCGCGCGGCACGCGGACGCCGTCGTCGTGAACTCGTTCTCCAAGTACTGGGCGATGACGGGCTGGCGGCTCGGCTGGCTGGTGTTGCCGACGGAACTCGTGGCGCCGGTGGCGGCGCTGGCCGGCAACGTGGCGCTGTCCCCGCCCGGATTGGCCCAGCATGCGGGGATCGCGGCGTTTACGCCGGAGGGCTACGCCGCGGCGGACGAGAATGTGGTCCGCTACGGGCGGTCCCGTGAGCACCTGCTCGGCCGGCTCGACGCGCTGGGGTGGCACCGGGTGGCACCGGCCGACGGCGCCTTCTACCTGTACGCGGATATCTCGGCGGACGGGCTGGATTCGGTGACGTGGTGTTCGAGGTTGCTGCACGAGGGTGGGGTCGCGCTGACGCCGGGCACCGATTTCGATTCCGTGGCCGGGGCGCATTGGGTGCGGTTGTCCTTCGCGACGTCGCCGCAGATTGTCGCCGAGGCGGCGGAGCGGATCATCGCCTGGCGCGGGACGCTGTGAGCCTGCCGGCGGCGGCCGGCGGCGGGGCGGTCGACGTCGGCCGGACCCCGGCCGGCGCGGGTGCACGGACCCCGGCCGGGCTCGCGGCGATCCCGCCGCGGGTTCCGGACTCGATGCGGCTGGTCACCTACAACGTGCGGCACGGCCTGGGTCCGGACGGCACGGTCGATCTGAAGCGGTATGCCCGCTCCGTCGCGGCGCTCGACGCCGACATTCTGGCGCTGCAGGAGGTCGAGCGGCACCGGACGCGGTCCGACGGCGCGGACCTCACCTCGATCGCGGCGGACCGCATGGGCGCGCAGGACTGGCACTTCGCCCCGACGCTGCGCGAGGTGCTCGGCCTGATGGTGCGCGCCGGCCGGCCCGGGATCGGGGCGCGCCGGATCGCATTGCCGAGCTACGGCATCGGGCTGGTCAGTCGGTTCCCGATCACCGCCTGGCAGCGGCTCGACCTGCCCCGCCTGCCGGCGCGCGAGCGAGTTCGCCGGGCGGCGCGCGGCGTCAATGTGCATCGCGGCATGAGCCCGGCCGACATCCGCTCCGCCGTGGTCCGTGGCGCCGTCAAGTTGAAGGACGAGCCGCGCGCGGCGATCGCGGCGCGGGTGCACACACCGGCGGGGCCGCTCACGGTCGTCGCGACTCACCTGACCGCGACCGCCTCGGCGACTGAGGAGCAACTCCGGGCGCTCGCCCGGGCCTGTGACCGGCTGCCCGGGCCGTTCGTCGTGCTCGGCGACCTCAATTTGCGCGATGCCGCGCCGGCTCGGATCACGGGCTGGACCCCGCTGGCGACGGCGCGGACCTATCCGGTCGGCCGGCCGGAGCGCCAGATCGACCACATCCTCGCCGGCCCCGGCAGGTCGGCGGGCGGTGCGCCGGGCGACGCCGGGCCGGTGGGCGAGGCGGTGGGCGACGCCGGGCACGTCGGCGGCCCGATCGCCGTCGGGCCGGCAGTCGCCGTGGATACGGGCTTGTCCGATCACCGGGCGCTCGTCGTCGACGTCCGACTCGGCGGCCTCGCCGGCGAGTGAAGTCGAGGTGCGGGCGGTTCGGCCGGTGTCGCCTGGGCAAGCGCACAATGAAGTCGGAACGAGCACGGCGTGGGGACGCGCTCGTTCCGACCAGGGTGACCGGGCCGCGGCGGGAGGCACCGCGACGCGCGGCCCGGTCAGCTTGTGGGCCGGCGCTGGCCGCCGGCCGTTGTGGGCCGGCGCTGGCCGCCGGCCGTTGCATTCAGTCGCCGCGGCCGAGCCGCTGGACGAGGAGGAGCGCGCCGCCGGCAATGCACAGCCCGACGATCACGGCGAGCAGGATGCTGATCTCGGCGCCGGTGATGGCCAGGTCGCCGGGCGGCGTGGCGGTAGGCGGCGTGGCGGTAGGCGGTGTGGCGGTGGGCGGTGTGGCGGTGGGCGGCGTCGACGGCGGGCCGGTCGGGGCGTCCGCGCAGGCGAGGCTGTTGGTGATGGTGACGATCGAGTCGGCGTGCCCGCCGACGGTAACGGTCGCCGTCGCGCCCGCGGGCTCGCCGTCGACGCTGAAGACCGCCGGCTGCCAGGTGCCGCATTCGAGGGGGTCCGGGGTCCGCTGGGTCAGGGTGACCACGGTGCCGGGCGCCAGTCCGGGTAACGTTGCGGGCGCCGCCGCCGAGACCTCGAGCGTGCCGGCGCCGGCGTGCCCCGCCCGGCCGCCCCGCCCGGGGTAGGAGTAGTCGACCAGGAAGGTCGCGTCCGGCGCGGGCGCGCATTCGCAGGCGCAGTTCACCTCGGTGGTCACGGTGATGGCGCGCAACCGGTCGCCGTCGCCGGCCCCGCCGGCGCCCTGGAACTGGAGCCGCTTCGCGGCCTCCCAGGTGCGACCGGTGGCGGTGTTCGTCCAGGCGTCGCCGCCTTCGGCGTCGGCGGGCAGGGGCGTCTTGTACTGGATGATGTACAGCCGGTTCGCCTCGATCGACGCCGGGTTCAGGCGCAGGGTGAACTCGTTGGGGGCGTCGCCGTCGGCGTAGGTGAAGTCCGCCGCGCCGAGGAATTGGTCGAAGTTCCACGGGTCCGGGCTCAGCCACTGCGCCTCGGTGACCCAGTAGATTTTCGGCGTCGCGACGAGCGCGCCGAGCCGCGAGTCGAAGGCGTCGGTGACGACGATGGGGCTTTCGCCGGCCTCCCGCAGCTTGGCGCCCGGGACGATGACCGACCACTCGATCAGGCCCCGCGCCTCGTCGATCCGGCCGTCCTTCATGGCGTCGTCGGGCCAGGCCATCGAGTCGCGCGGGCCGATCGCACCGCCGGGAACGGTGACCGCGATCGGGCCGCCCTCGGTGCCGAAGATGACCTTGCCGTCCGAGGATTCGTCCAGCGCGACCGCCCAGAAGTAGAGCGACCCGGACACGTCGGTGTGGGTGGTGACGTAGTCGTTCAGCGTGCAGGTGATGGCGGCGGCGCCGACCGCGCAACTGCCGACGACGGCGCCCGCCGGGTCGGTCAGGTCGAAGGTCCGGGCGACTCCCTCCAGACCTGGCGAGGTGGGCAGCCGCAGCGTGAAGGTGTCGTCCGCGTGCGCGCCGGCGGCGGACCAGGTGGCGTCCACCCGCACCGACGTTCCGACCTTGACACCGGCCATCGGCTGGGTGATCGCGACGCCGGTGATCGCCTCGATCTCCGTCGCCGCGGCGGTGCCCGCGCCGGCCGCGAAGCCGAGCCCACTCACAGCGAGGGCAAGCAGGGCGCCGACGGCCCGGCGCATCCGCGATGTCGTCGGGCGCGTTGGTGTGGTGCTCATGAATCTCCTCGGTGCTTCGGTTCAAGCGTCGGTGGGCGGCGTCGGCCGGCCGCGTCGCGAATAGGCGGCGCGAGTCTGGGTTTCCCGCTCGGCCTGCACACGCGGCAATGTGGGGCGGAAAGACGCGGGCGGTGCGTTGATTTCGCCGCGCGGCGGTCCGGCGGCTCGTCGCCGACGGCGTTGACCTGGACCGACGGGTCCGGTCGGGCGCAACCATTTCACCCGGAAAGCCATCGGTGGCAGCTCGGAAAAAATGCCTGTCCACCGGATCACGCGGGCGGTCGGCCGAGTTCTGCGGAATCTCGGCAAAGCGCGCGAAGAAATCCGCCGACCGGGCGAGAAATACCGCTGGTAGCCAGTTTTGTCGGGCGAGTTGCCGACCGCCGCACACCGACCGATTCTTGCTGGGCGGGGGATTCGGGCGGCCGGGCGCCGGAATTCGGGCGCCGGAATTCGGGGCGCCGGCGGGTGGTCTTGCCTCAGCCGGCGAATTCGCCGGCCAGGACGGTGTCCGTCCGGGCGGCCTCGGCCGCCCGGCCGCCGGGGGCGGCCTCGGCCGCCCGGCCGGTCCCGGCGCGGCTGCGGGCGATCTTCCACAGCGCCCGGGTGCCGATCAGGAACCAGACCACATTCGCCGCCGCGGAGGGCCAGGCGCCCTTGCTGAAGGTGATGGCGCCCAGGCACAGGGCGACGCCGGCATTGGTGAGTTGGAACGGCAGCCCGCTCGGAGTCCAGCGGCCGGACGTCACGAGGGCGTACGCGCCGACGCCGGAGAAGGCGCCGAGCCAACCGAGGGTGGTGACGATGATGTCGAGCGTGGGCATGCTGGGCTCCGGGACAACGAGACCCGCCACGCCGAGGACCCGAGGAGGTCGCCCGGCGCGCGGTAGTCGGATCGACGAGGGGCACGAAGGTCGGCGCCGAGACGGCGGGGCCGGCCGCCGTCGGCGGCAAGATTGTGAACCACGCCATGCCTTCAGCACAATTGAATCCAGGTGGACAGCCCGTTTAGGATCGCTACATGAATGCCGATCCCCGGCGGCTGGCCGTTCTGCTGGCCGTGCACCGCGCCGGGGGTGTGCTCGCCGCCGCCGACGTCCTGCGGGTGACGCCGTCGGCCGTCTCCCAACAGATCGCCCGGTTGGAGGGCGAGGTCGGCGTCGCCGTCCTGGTGCGCGGACCCCGCGGGGTGAGTCTGACCCCGGCCGGCCGGGTGCTGGCCGAGGCCGCCGAACGGATCGAGGCGGAACTCGTCGAGGCCCGCAAGGCCGTCGCCGCCCTCGACGAGGACCTGACGGGCCGGGTTCGGGTCGGCGCCTTCCAGACGGCGATCCGCGCCGTCGTCGCGCCCGTCGCCGCGCAACTGGCGACCAGTCTGCCGGGCGTCGAACTCGACGTGGAGGAACACGAACTCGCCGAACTGTTGCGGCTCCAGCGGGCGGGCGACCTGGACCTGGTGCTGCTGGAGCAGGACACGGCGGAAGGTCCGCCGGCCGAATTGCGCCGCGGCACGCGCGACGTCGTGCTGTTGGACGAGCCGTGGCGGGTGGTGGTCCCGGCCGCGATGCCGGTGCCGGCCCGGCTGGCCGAGCTTTCTGACGCCGTCTGGCTGGGGGCGGCCGCGGAGACGGCCGCCGCCCGGGCGCTGGGGCGGGTGTCCCGGGCGCTCGGCGCCCCGCTGACGACCCGGCACGTGTATTCGGATTTCGGGGTCGCGCTCGCGCTCGTCGCGGCCGGCCTCGGGGTGGCGCTACTGCCCGCCCTCGCGCTGCCCGGCCCGGCGGGCGCGCCGGGCAGCTCCGGTCGGCCGGGCGGGACGCGGTCGGCGCCCGGCGCCCCCGACGGCGTCACGGTGGTGCGCCTGCCCGGGCTCGGCACGCGGCGCCTGGTGTTGCGGCATCGCTCCACGCGGCACGAGCCGCGGCCGGTGGTGCGGGCGGTGATGGCGGCGATGACCCAGGTGGCGGCGCAGGTCGACTTCGGCTGATCGGATCGCACCGAGTCGCCCGGCAGGCCGGGACGGGACCGGCCCGGCCGGTCCGGCCAAGCGGGTGCGAACCGCGCCCCGGGGCGCGCGGCTACGATGGCCGCACAATCCCGCGAGAGTCCGGAGTTCACGTTGTCGCTGCCCGCCCCGACCGCACCGAACCAGCCGATCCCGCCCAGTGCCGGCAGCGCTGCCGGCGCCGCCGCTGCCCCGGGCGACGCCTTCGTTGCCCGACACATCGGGCCGCGGGCGGCGGAGGCGGCCGCCCTGCTCGCCCCGCTCGGGCTCGCGTCGGTCGACGCCCTGATCGACGCCGCGGTCCCGGCTTCGATCCGGACCCCGCGGCCGCTCGACCTGCCGGCCGCCCGCACCGAGACCGAGGTCCTCGCCGACCTGCGGGCGCTCGCGGAGCGCAATGTCGTCAAGACCCAGATGATCGGCCTCGGCTACTACCCGGCGATCACGCCGCCGGTGATCCGGCGCAACGTGCTGGAATCTCCGGCCTGGTACACCGCTTACACGCCCTATCAGCCCGAGATCTCCCAGGGCCGGTTGGAGGCCCTGCTCAACTTCCAGACCGTGGTCGAGGACCTGACCGGCCTCGGCATCGCGGGCGCTTCCCTGCTGGACGAGGCGACGGCGGTCGCCGAGGCGGTCGCCCTGATGTGGCGGGCCTCGAAGGCCCGCGCCGGTTTCGTGGTGCTCGACGCCGACCTGTTCCCGCAGACGCTCGCCGTCGCCCGCGGCCGGGCGCGAGCGATCGGGCTCCCCGTTGTGGTCGCGGACCTGTCCGGCGGCCTCGCCGCCGGGCTCGCCGCTGCAGTTGCCGCCGGCCGGCCCGATCCGGCCGGGCTGGATCCGGCCGGGCTCGTCGGCGTTGTGCTGCCGCAGGCGGGCGCGTCCGGGCGGGTGCAGGACTGGCGCCCGGTGATCGCCGAGGTCAAGGCCGCCGGGTCGCTCGTCACCATCGCCGCGGATCTGCTCGCGCTGACCATGCTCACCTCGCCTGGCGAGTTGGGCGCGGACATCGCCGTCGGATCGGCCCAGCGCTTCGGCGTCCCGTTGTTCTACGGCGGCCCCCACGCCGCGTTCATGGCCGTGCGGACCGGACTCGAGCGGTCCCTGCCGGGCCGGCTCGTCGGGGTCTCCGTGGACGCGGACGGCGACGTCGCCTACCGCCTGGCGCTGCAGACCCGCGAGCAGCACATCCGGCGCGAGAAGGCGACCAGCAACATCTGCACCGCCCAGGCGCTGCTCGCCGTCGTCGCCTCGATGTACGCCGTTTACCACGGGCCGGCCGGCCTGCGCGCGATCGCCGAGCGCGTGCACGCCCATGCCGCGGCGCTCGCGGCCGGGCTGCGCGCGGCGGGGGTGAGCGTCGAGCACGAGGTCTTCTTCGACACGATCCGGCTGCACGTGCCCGGCCGGGCCGCCGACCTCCTCGCCGCCGCCTGCGCCGCCGGCATCAACCTCTACGCCCCCGACGCCGACCACCTTCAGATCGCCTGCTCCGAGGCCACCACCCCTACCGACATCCACACCCTCCACACCCTCCTGACTACCCCCACCAGCCAACTTCCCCCAGCGACCGGCGCGGATGGTAAGCCGAGCGGGTCCGCGGCCCTCCCCGCGTGGGCGCGCCGCACCACCGGCTACCTCACCCACCCCGTCTTCCACCGCCATCGCTCCGAAACCGCGATGCTGCGCTACCTGCGCCGGCTCGCCGACAAGGACCTCGCCCTCGACCGGACGATGATCCCGCTCGGCTCCTGCACCATGAAGCTCAACGGCACCGCCCTGATGGAACCGATCTCCTGGCCGGGCTTCGCCGACCTGCACCCCTACGTGCCGGCCGACCAGGCGCTCGGCTACGAGGAACTGATCGGCGGGCTGTGCGCCGCTCTCGCCGAGATCACCGGGTATGCGGCCGTGTCGGTCCAGCCCAACGCCGGGTCCCAGGGGGAGTTCGCCGGCCTGCTCGCCATCCGCGGCTACCACGCGGCTCGGGGCGAGGACCGCGACATCTGCCTCATCCCCGCCTCCGCCCACGGCACGAACGCGGCCTCGGCGGCGCTCGCGGGGTTGCGCGTCGTCGTCGTCGCGACGGCCCCGAACGGCGAGATCCTGCTCGACGATCTGCGGGCCAAGCTGGCCGACGTCGGCCCGCAGGTGGCGGCCATCATGATCACCTACCCGTCGACGCATGGCGTCTATGAGGCGGACGTGCGCGAGGTCTGCGACCTCGTGCACGCCGCCGGCGGCCAGGTCTACATCGACGGCGCCAACCTCAACGCCCTGGTCGGGCTGGCCCGGCCGGGGGAGTTCGGCGGCGACGTCTCGCACCTGAACCTGCACAAGACCTTCTGCATCCCGCACGGCGGGGGCGGCCCCGGCGTCGGGCCGATCGGCGTCGCCGCACACCTCGCCCCGTACCTGCCCGGCGACCCGCTGGTTCCGGCCGGCCCGGCGCCGGTGGCGGCGGCGCGGTACGGCTCGGCGGGCATCCTGCCGATCTCGGCCGCCTACGTCGCGCTGATGGGGCCGGACGGGCTTACCGAGGCGAGCCGGATCGCCGTCCTCGCCGCGAACTACCTGGCCGCCCGGCTGACCGAGCACTTCCCGGTGCTGTACACCGGTCCGGGCGGGCTCGTCGCGCACGAGTGCATCCTTGACCTGCGGCCGATCACGGCCGCGACCGGCGTGACGGCGGAGGATGTCGCCAAGCGGCTGATGGACTACGGCTTCCACGCGCCCACGCTCGCCTTCCCCGTCCCGGGCACGCTCATGGTCGAGCCGACGGAGAGCGAGGACCTCGCCGAACTGGACCGGTTCGTCGAGGCGATGGTCGCCATCCGGGCGGAGATCGACGACGTCGCGGCCGGCCGGTGGGCCGTCGTCGACTCCCCGCTGCGGGGGGCGCCGCACACGGCGGAGTGCCTGGTCGCCGCCAACTGGGACCGGCCGTACTCGCGGGCGCAGGCCGCCTACCCCGTGCCGGGCCTGCGCGCGGACAAGTACTGGCCGCCGGTGCGCCGGATCGACGGCGCCCGCGGGGACCGCAACCTCGTCTGCGCCTGCCCGCCGCCGGCCGCGTTCGCCGCCGCCGACTGACCCGAGAGGACCTGATGAATCCCATGGCCGAGCAACTCAGCCCGCTGCACGACGAGCATGTCGCCCTCGGCGCCGCACTGACCGGGTTCGCCGGCTGGCAGATGCCGCTGCGCTATTCCTCCGACCTCGCCGAGCACCGAGCCGTGCGGGCGGCGGCCGGGCTCTTCGATCTGTCCCACATGGGCGAGATCGAGGTCCGCGGCCCGGGGGCCGGGGCGGCGCTGGACTACGCGCTGATCGGGAACCTGAGCGCGGTGGCGATCGGCCGGGCAAAGTACTCGATGCTCTGTGCTGAGGACGGCGGCGTGCTCGACGACCTCGTGGTCTACCGGTTGGCGGCCGAGCGCTTCCTCGTGGTCGCGAACGCGAGCAATGTCGACGTCGTGCTCGGCGAGTTGGTGGCTCGGGCGCGGGGCTTCGACGCCGTCGTCGAGGACCAGTCCGCGGACACCGCGCTCATCGCCGTGCAGGGACCGCAGGCGGTCGAGATCGTCACCGGGATCGCGGCCGGCGGGGACGCCAAGGTGCTGCGCGGGCTGCGGTACTACGCCGCTGCGCCGGTGGTCCTCGAGGTGGACGGGCGGCCGGTGCGGGCGCTCGCCGCCCGCACCGGCTATACCGGTGAGGACGGCTTCGAGCTGTTCGTCCCGCCCGCCGACGCCGGCGCCGTCTGGCGGGCGCTCCTGACCGCGGGCGGTCCGCTCGGCCTGATCCCGGCCGGCCTGTCCGCCCGGGATTCGCTTCGGCTCGAGGCCGGGATGCCGCTCTACGGCAACGAACTGGACGAGACCACCACCCCGCACGACGCGGGCCTGGGCCGCGTGGTCGCCCTCGGCAAGACGACCGCCGACGGCGCGCCGCTCCCCTTCGTCGGGCGCGCGGCGCTCGCCGCCCGGGCGGCGCAATCGGCGCCCGGCCGCACCCTCGTCGGATTGCGCGGCCTCGGCCGCCGGCCCGCCCGGGCGGGCTGCGCCGTCATGGCCGACGGCGCGGTGGTCGGGCGAGTGACCTCCGGCGCGCCCTCGCCCACCCTCGGCTATCCGATCGCCATGGCCTACGTCGCTCCCGACCGGGCCGCCGCGGGCGCCGAGTTGGGGGTTGACGTGCGCGGCCGAGTCGAACCGGTGGTGGTCGTGCCGCTCCCGTTCTACCGTCGTCCCAGCAAGGCGTGAGAGTCACCTTTGTCAGATCTGCCGGGCACCGGTCCCGGCGCGTTCAGCTGTGTCAGAGCCAGGAAGGATCGTCATGACCGACGCCGCGTTCCCCGAGGAGCTGCAGTACACCGCCGAGCACGAATGGGTCGACGCCTCCGACCCGGCCGTCATCGGCATCACCTCGACCGCCACCGAGGCGATGGGCGACATCGTCTACCTCGAGTTGCCCGAGGTCGGCAGCCAGGTCACGGCGGGCGCGGTGATCGGGGAGATCGAGTCGACCAAGTCCGTCTCGGAGTTCTACTCCCCGGTCACGGGGACCGTCGTCCAGGTGAACGAGGCCGCCGTCTCGGATCCGGCCGTCGTCAACGCCTCGCCCTACGGCGACGGCTGGCTGATCAAGGTCGACGTCGACGACACCGGCGACCTGCTTTCCGCGCAGGAGTACGCGGCGCTCGTCGGCTGATGGGCACTCGTCGGCCGGGTGAAATCCCTGCTCAGCCGCCCGGCTGCCCGGTGCAAACCAGGACTGATCGGTGTGGTCAGTACAAATAAACACGGCCGACGGGGCGGAGAATGACGCGGGAATACAGTGACGAAGATCACTGCCCGGACGTCGCGGCCCGCCGGGCGCCTGCGCGCCGGGGCAAGAACGGCGGAATACCACGGGTTCTGGCCCCGGACGAAGCCCCGCCGGACCGCTACGCATCAACGCGTGAGTTGCGCAACACAACTCATGGGTGATTTCCGCGTCATAGTTGGCGGCCCCAATCGTCTCTGAGATAGAAGCAGTCGACCGACGCCCTTGGGCGACGGCGCAGAGCCTGGAGGCAGAGATGAGCACAATCGAAATTGTTCGCCCCACGACGGCGCACAATGCCCAGCCCCTCGTCCCGCTGACCCGACGTGAGCGCGTCGTTCTCTCGAACCTCTCCGAAGAGGTCACCCTCGAGCAGATCGCGACGAAGCTCTTCGTCACCCGCAACACCGTCAAGTCGCAGGTCCGCAGCCTCTACCGCAAGCTCGGCGTCTCGACGCGGGCCGAGGCCGTCGCCTGGGCGCAGGCCGCCGGCGTTCGCTGACCGGCGGGTCCGAGACTTCCCAGGTGAACCCACGGACGCCGGTGGTGGCAGCAGCGATCGTCGACGATCTGGCTGCCCCCACCGGCCTCCTCGCCGCCCGGCGCTCGGCGCCCGCGGCGCACGCGGGGCGCTGGGAGTTTCCCGGCGGGAAGGTCGAGCCGGGCGAGGCCCCGCTCGCCGCCCTGCGCCGCGAACTGCGCGAGGAACTCGGCGTCGCTGTCGCCGTCGGCGCCGAGATTGTGGGTCCGGACGACGGCGCCTGGATTCTTTCCGCGCGATACATCATGCGGTTGTGGTTCGCTCGGATCACGGCCGGCAGTCCGGCCCCGTTGGCCGAGCACGACCGGATTGAATGGTTGCCGTTCGATCGGGTCCGCGCGGTGCCATGGCTCGATGCCGACGTCCGAATTGTCGGTGCCGTTGCCCGGCTGGTTGCCATCCAGTAAGACATGGACGCTCGTCCAGCTGTTTCGGAGTTTCCCCGAAAGTGCCGCTGCCGGCGCGCGGGACGGCTATCCGCGCTGTCCGGCTACAGGAGAACCGTCCCGCTCACGCAGATCACGCTGTTCCCGCCGACCCACACCTCGCCGTCGGCCTTCGCGACATGGATGGTGCCGGACCGGCCGAGGATTTCGCCCTGGGTGGCGACGTAGGCCGGCGGCACTCGCCCGGTCCGGATCAGCCACTGCCCGACGACGGCGTGCAGACTGCCCGTGACGGGGTCCTCGGGGACGCCCATCGCCAGCGCGAAGCCGCGCACCTCGAGCGCCGGTTCCGGGGCGGACCGCGTGGCCGACCGCTGCGCGGTGGCCGACCGCTGCGTCGCCGGGTGGGGACCGACCAGGCCGACCGAGAGGTCGGGCCGGGCCATGTGCAGCCCGTCCAGGTCCGGGACGGCGTCGAGCACGCGCGCCGCGCTGTCCAGGAGCAGCACCCGCCAGCCGGGGCCGTTGTCGAGCACGCGGTGATCCACGATCTCCTCCGGCGCGAGCCCGAACGCTTCGGCGATCGGCCCGAGCTCGTCGTCGGGGATCGGCGCGTCCTCGAGCAGCGCGGGCGCGGCGAACGCCAGCCGGTCGTTCTCCCGGCGGATCAGGACATGGCCGATCCCGCACTCCTGCACCACGCGGCTCGAGGACTTCGGCCGGCCGCCCGCGGCCAGCCAGGCGTGGCACGCGCCCAGGGTGGGATGGCCCGCGAAGCTCAACTCGCCGTCGGGCGCGAAAATCCGGACCCGGTAGTCCGCGCCCGCCGCCGCCCCGCGCGGGGTGGGCGGGAGCAGGAAGGCGCACTCGGACAAGTTCGTCCAGCGCGTGAAGGTGGCCAGTTGTTCGTCGGCCAGGTCCCGCGCGTCCAGGCAGACCGCCACCGGATTGCCGCGGAACGCCGTCGGCGTGAAGACGTCGACGACGGCGTACGGCCGTTCCCGGGGCAAGCTCGGCCGACGGGACGGCGGAAGGGCGCTGCCGGTGGCGGACACGTCGCCCACTGTAAGGGCGGCTGCGGAGGGGCGCCCGACATGGTGGGCGAAGGTGCGCAAAGAGGACGCCACAGCGCAAGTTCGACTCTATCGGCGGCCGCCGGTCGCTGCCTCTCCGCTCGGCCTCTCCGCTCGGCCGCGTCGCTCAGCCGCGAGGGCGCGGCGCGCAGCGCCGGCTACCGCAGGTCGAGCGCAGCGAGGAGGTCCAGCGCCGGGTCGGCCCGGTTGAAGGTGTAGATATGCAGGCCCGGGGCGCCCGCGGCGAGGACCGCACGGGCGAGGTCGGCCGTCAGTTCGATGCCGGCCCGGTGCATCCGGTCCGGCCCGGCGGCCGCGAGGGCGGCGAACACGTGGTCGGGCGCGACGACGCCGGTCAGGGCCTCGACCCGGGCGAGTCGCGCCGGGTCCGTCATCGGGAGGACGCCGGGCAGGATCGGCACGGTGACCCCGGCGGCGCGGGCGTCGGCGACGAAGTGGACGTAGGACCCGGCGTCGTAGAAGAGTTGCGTGATCGCGAAGGCGGCGCCGGCCGCCTGCTTCTCGACCAGCCGGGCGACCTCCTGCGCTCGCGTGGTGCGGGCGGCCGGGTTGCCATTCGGAAACGTCGCGACGCCGATGCGCAGCCTCGCGCCGGCCCGGCAGGCCGCCTCGCGCAGCACGCCGATGAGTTCGACCGACGAGTGCACCCCGTCCGCGGCCGGCTGCCAATCGGGGTCGTCGGCCGGCGGGTCGCCGCGCAGGGCGAGGAAGCTCGTCGCGCCCGCCTGCAGGAAGTCCCCGATCACCGCCCCGACATCGAAGCGCGAGGCGCCGACGCAGGTGAGGTGGGCGATCGGCAGCACCTGGCCGGTCCGGGTGAGGCGGCCGACGACGTCGACGGCGGTCTCCCGGTCCGTGCCCGCGGCGCCGTAGGTGACCGAGACGAAATCCGGCCGGGCGGCGGCGAGCCGACGGACCGTCTCCCAGAATTTCGGGGCGGCCTCGGGCCGCCGCGGCGGCATGATCTCGAACGAGACCGTCGGGGCGTCCGCGCCGGGGGCGCGCCCGGTCGGCCTCGAAGATTCGGCGGGCGATGTCATGGTGGTTGCGATGCTATCGGGGACGAGAAATCGGGCGGAACCCGCCCGCACACCGGACGCTGCGACATCGCCGCAAACATGCCCAGGGGCGGCGTCGCCGCAGCGACGCCGCCCCCGAAGCCGGCCGGTCTGCGTTACTTCAGGCCGAGGGTGGGCACCAGCCCGGTGTCGGTGAGGGTCTTCGGCATCACCGGGGCGATCAGCGGCAGGCGCTTCTTGCCCTCGGTGACCTTGAGGAACTCCCAGCCGCCGGGGTTGGTCCCGCCGGCGCGCAGGTTGTACGACGACGCGGTGCCGAGGTAGAAGAAGCCCTTGTCGTCGAACGGGATGATCACCCGCACGCCATGGTTCGAGCGGTTGCCGAGCCCGTGCAGGTCCTCGGGGACGGCCCTGAGGTTCGGCCCGTCCATGCGCCACACGTCGGCGCCGCCGTAGATCTTCTCCACGGTCGGCAGGACCAGCTTGCCGGCGAGCTTGGCCGTGGCCGGGCCCATTTTGTCCGTGAAGAACGGTGACGCGACCAGCGCGGTGCCCGTGGCATCGAAGGTGCCGAAGTAGAGCCGGTCCTTGAACGCCCAGATCCGCCACGTGTAGAGGTTGAACGGGTTGCCGAATCCGGCCTGGCCGAACTTCGGCGTCTGGCCCAGTTTGTTGGGCTGGTCCGTCCACTTCTTGGTGACCGGGCTGTAGACCGGCAGCGTCTTGGAGCCGTAGAGGAGTTCGACCTTGCGCTTCGCCGCGTCCGTCGCGTTCTTGATCCGGAACACGACCGTCGGCCGCATGACCTTGACCAGGTCGCGCGCCTGATCGGCGGCGGAGGCGGGCTTGCCGTAGGCGGCCCACAGCGTGCTCTGGGTCGGGCTGGGGCCGTCGACCTGCATCGTGCCCACGTACAGGTCGCCGCGCCACGAATACAACTCGCCCCACTCGATGGACCTGGCCACCACGGGATCGGGGTCGTAGTCGGCGTAGCTGAAGATCGGCTCCCACTTGTTCTGGTCGGCGGTGGTCAGGCCGCCGGCCCGCAGCGCCGGGCCGAGCCAGATCTTCATCGGACCGCCGAGGATCACGCCCCCGATCGCGCTCTGCCGGTGGCCCCACGCGGAGACGACCAGCCGGCCGTTGTGCTCGGTCAGGTTGGCGGCGTCGTTGTTCGGCAGGATGCCGACCACCTCGTACTGGAACGGGTTGGACCGGTCGCCGGTCCACTTGAGCACCCGGCCCGTGACGCCGGTCGCCTCGCGGGCGCCGAGGTACAGGTTGCCGTCCGAGCCCACGACGCCGAGCCGCAGCGCCCCGTAGGTCGTCTCGAGCTTCGAGCCGAGGAACGCGCCGGTCCGGCCGTCGAACGCGAAGACGCCGAGGCCCTGGGGCAGCGTGCTGAGCGCCGGGGCGGGCACCTGGCCGAAGAACAGCACGACGCCGTTGTGCGCGGCGGCGCCGCGCAGCCCGATCGCGCGGTTCAGCAGCGGGTCGTTCGGAGTGACATCACGCACGCCGCCGGTCCGCGAGTCGACCTGGAACACCTGGGGCTTGCGGGCGTCGCCCAGCCGCGGCGGGTAGGTCGCGGCGCCGCTGCCCTTGGCCCCCTCGCACGCGCCGTACTCGCTCTGGTAGACCATGCCGCCGAACTCCACCGAGGCCAGGCACAGGACGTTCGCGCCCGTGCCGAAATAGGCGTAGTCCCCGCTGCGGGCGCCGGACCACACGTACGCGCCGTTCACCTTGGGCTGGTAGCCGCTCGGGCAGGCCCCGGTCGGGCTGATGGCCGGGCCGCCGGCGCCGATGCTCTGGAAGCATTCGTCCGGTTGGGCGCGGGTGACCAGTGACTTCGCCAGGACCGGACCTGCCCACGGCACGGGTGGGGTGGTGACGGCGCCCGTGGCCGGCGTGGCGGTCACCGTGAGCGCGACGGCGATGGCCGTCGCGATCAGGCCTGCCGAGACGGCACCGGTTCGACGTCGGTGACCTATCCGTTCGATGTGGGCATTCGCCATCGCTGCCTCCTTGCGGTCGTGGCATCGGGGTCCCGAAATTGCACCCCCTGCAGCCATGGGCAGCGTCGGGCCCCGCTGTGCCGAAGGTATCGGTGCAAAACGTTTCTGTAAATAGGGCCTTATGCCTCATCTTCCTGGCGCGGGTCAGCCCGGCGCCGAGGCGCACCGGTGGGCGTCTGGGCCGATGACGAAGGGTCCACGTAGGCTGCCGACATGGAAGCAGAAGAGCGCATGGCCGTCTTTATCGACTACGAAAACCTCGCGCTCGGGGCGCGCGAACACCTGGGCGGCATGACGTTCGACTTCGGTCCGGTGGCCGACGCGCTCGCGGTCCGCGGCCGCGTCGTCGTGCGGCGGGCGTACGCGGACTGGTCCTATTTCGACGAGGATCGCCGGGCGCTGACCCGGCACCAGGTCGAGCTGATCGAGATGCCGCAACGGATGGGGGCGTCCCGCAAGAACGCCGCCGACATCAAGATGGTGGTCGACGCGATCGAGATGGCCTTCGAGCGCGAGTACATCTCGACCTTCGTCATGTGCACCGGCGACTCCGACTTCTCTCCGCTGGTGCACAAGCTGCGCGAGCTGAACCGGCGGGTGATCGGCGTCGGCGTCGAGAACTCGACGTCGAAACTGCTGCCGCCCGCCTGCGACGAGTTTCTCTTCTACGACCGCCTCGAGGGCGTGGACGTGCCGGACGAGCCGGCTGAACCGCGGGGTCGGGGCGGCAACCGACGGGGCGGCTCGCGCGGGCGGGCGCCGGCGGCCGCCGGCCCGGTCGAGCCGGCGGGCACCGGGGCCGGGGC
>JAVBMU010000079.1:0-61433 GCA_031552185.1 Cellulomonadaceae bacterium
GGCTGTGCTGCTTGCTCTGGGCGGGCTTGCGGCCGCGGCCTCGGCCGCGACCTGGGTGCGGGCACAGGGCCGCACCGCGCTGGCCGACGCCGTGGTCCGCGTGCCGGGGACGCAGGCCGCGCCCGGGGTCGGCGCGGCGGCGTTGGTGGTGATCGCCGGGGCGCTCGCGCTGAGCCTGGTCGGCCGCATCGGGCGGCTCGCGGTGCTGGTGCCGGTGGGCCTCGCCGGCGCCACGGTCGGCGTGCTGGCGGGGCGGGTCATCGCGGCGCCCGGGCCCGCGGCGCGGCGCGCGCTGGCCGAGGCGACCGGGGTGGCCGGGACGCCCCAGTCCGTCGGGGTCACGCCGTTGCCGTGGTTCGCGGCGCTGCTGGGCCTGGCGGTGGCCGTCGTTGCCGTCCTCGCCGCCCGCGGCGGGCCCTCGGCGGGCGACCGCCGCCACCGGCGGGACGCGGCGCCGCCCGCCCCACCAGGTCGGCGAGACGGCGCCGGCAACAGCGACGTCGCGGCGCCCGACGACGAGCGGGCGGCGTGGGATGCCCTGAGCCGCGGCGAGGACCCGACCGCCTGATCGCCATTCCGGCCCGGCCCGCGATCGACCGCCAGGTCGGATAGGCTGGCCGCCGGCGGATTGAGGCCGAACACGAAAGGTTGCCTGATCCCATGGCCCAGAAGATCGATGTCGCGAACCTCCCGCCCGGGGCGCCGCCGGCGAATCACGGGCACACCGTCGCCGCCTGGGTCGCGATGGCGGGAGTGATGCTGGGCGTGGCGGTGGCCGGGCTGGGCGTGGCGGTCGCCAAGCCGTGGCTGTTCGTGGTCGGGATGGTGGTGGTCCTGGTCGGCCTCGCGAGCGGCCTCGTGCTGCGGCAGGCGGGTTTCGGGCAGGACCTTGATCGGAACTGACCCGGGCGGGATGCCGGCGCCCCCGCGCGGGCGCGCCGTTCGCTCTCGCGTGGCCGCGCCGCTGGCGCTCGGCGCAATTGTGCTCGGTGCGACGACGTTGCTCGCCGTCGTGGACCCGAACGCACCCGGCCACTATCCGATGTGTCCCTTGCTGGCGCTGACCGGGCTGGCGTGCCCGGCCTGCGGGGCGCTGCGCGCGACGCACGACCTGGCCAGGTTGGACGTGGTGGCGGCGTGGGCCATGAATCCGCTGTGGGTCCTGGTGGCGCCGGTCCTCGCGCTCGCCTGGGCGCGCTGGCTGGTGCGGTCCTGGCGTGGGGATCCGTCGCGCCCGCTGCCCGGGTGGGTCGCCTGGGCGAGTGGCGCGGTGTTGGTTCTCTACGGTGTGCTGCGCAATGTTCCGGCGCTGACGCCGTGGCTGGGACCGCCGCCCGCGTGACCGAGATGCCGGGATTCGTGCTCCGTGCGCTCGTCCCGACAACTGGTCGTGTGTTCGATGGGTCGTTCGCGGAGCCCTACGATGGCCGTGAGCGTCGAATGCGCCGGGGGCCGAGCTGACGCCGCGCCGAGCGGCTGCCCGCCCCGGATCCCAGGGGCGCAGAACGGGAATGGAGCACGATGACGGTTCTGGACGATATCGTCGCCGGCGTCCGCGAGGACCTCGCAGCGCGCGAGGCGAGGACCTCGCTCGCAGACCTCAAGGAGCGGGCCGCTCGGCTGCCGAGCGCGGTGGAGTGCGTCGGCCGACTGAAGGCCGAGGACGCCGTCGCCGTGATCGCCGAGGTGAAGCGAGCCAGCCCGAGCAAGGGCGCGTTGGCCCCGATCGGGGACCCGGCCGCGCTCGCGGGCGAATACGAGGCCGGCGGGGCCGCCGCCGTCTCGGTGCTCACCGAGCGGCGCCGATTCGGCGGCAGCCTGGAGGACCTGGACGCAGTGCGCGGCCGGGTCGAGGTCCCGGTGCTGCGCAAGGATTTCGTCGTGACGCCGTACCAGGTCTGGGAGGCCCGCGCGCACGGGGCGGACCTGGTTCTGCTCATCGTCGCCGCGCTGCCCCAGACGGTCCTCGAGTCGCTGGTCGAGCGCGTCCACTCACTCGGCATGACGGCGCTCGTCGAGGTGCACACGCTGGAGGAAGTCGAGCGAGCGCTGGACGCGGGCGCCCGCATCATCGGCGTCAATGCCCGCAACCTCACCACGCTCGAGGTGGACCTGTCCACCTTTGCCCGGCTCGCTCCGGCGATCCCGGACGACGTGGTCCGGATCGCCGAATCAGGTGTCCGCGGGCCGCGGGATGTGATGGACTACGCCAGGTCCGGCGCGCACGCGGTGCTGGTCGGCGAGGCCCTCGTCACGGCGGACACCCCGCGGGCGACGGTCGCGAATCTCGTCGCGGCGGGCGCTCACCCGTCGTTGTGGTCGGTGCGGCCGTAGGCTTCGAGCCCGGGGCCACGCCCCACCCGGCCCGGCAGACTGCCACACCCAGCGCGAGGAGGTTCGGTGTCCGACGCGACCCGATCGGAGCAGCGTGACCTGCACGGTCCGTACTTCGGCGAGTACGGCGGTCGATTCGTGCCCGAGGCGCTGATCGCCGCGCTCGACGAACTCGACGCCGCCTACCGGGCGGCCATCGTGGACCCCACCTTCGACGCCGAACTGGCCCGGCTGCACCGGGACTACACGGGCCGACCCAGCCCGCTGACCGAGGTGCCCCGGTTCGCCGAACACGCGGGCGGCGCGCGCGTCTTCCTCAAACGCGAGGACCTCAACCACACCGGCTCGCACAAGATCAACAACGTGCTGGGACAGGCGCTGCTGGTCAAGCGCATGGGCAAGACCAGGGTGATCGCGGAGACCGGGGCGGGCCAGCACGGCGTCGCCTCGGCGACCGCCGCCGCGCTGCTCGACCTCGAGTGCGTCGTCTACATGGGTGCGCAGGACACCCGGCGGCAGGCGCTCAACGTGGCCCGGATGCGCCTGCTGGGCGCCGAGGTGATCCCCGTCGAGATCGGCTCGCGCACCCTGAAGGACGCGATCAACGAGGCGCTGCGCGATTGGGTCGCCAACGTCGACAGCACGCACTACCTGCTCGGCACGGTCACCGGTCCGCACCCGTTCCCGGAACTGGTCGCCCGTTTCCACCGGGTGATCGGCGACGAGGCGCGCGCCCAGGTGCTGGACCGGACCGGCCGCCTGCCGGACGCCGTCGCCGCCTGCGTCGGCGGCGGTTCCAACGCCCTCGGCATCTTCCAGGCGTTCCTGGCCGACGTCGACGTCGAGCTGTACGGCTACGAGGCGGGCGGTGAGGGGGTCGACACCGGGCGGCACGCCGCCCGATTCTCGGGCGGCCTGCCGGGAGTGCTGCACGGCGCCCGGTCCTACCTGCTGCAGGACGAGGACGGCCAGACCCGGCCCAGCCACTCGATCTCGGCCGGGTTGGACTACCCGAGCGTCGGCCCCATCCACGCCTGGCTGCACGACACCGGCCGGGCGCGCTACGAGCCGGTGACCGACGACGAGGCGATGGACGCCTTCGCGCTGCTGAGCCGGACCGAGGGGATCATCCCCGCGATCGAGTCGGCGCACGCGCTCGCGGGCGCACTGCGGATCGGGCGGCGGGCGGCCGAGGCCGGCGCGCCGGCGCCGACCATCCTGGTGAACCTCTCCGGGCGCGGGGACAAGGACGTGGCGACGGCGGCGCGGTGGTTCGGCCTGACCGGAGCCGACGAGGCGGGGGACCGATGAGCGGGCTTCGGACGGCGGACCGGCTGGCGGCGATCAGCGCCGAGGGCCGGGCCGCGTTGATCTGCTACCTCCCGGTGGGCTTCCCGGACGTCGAGCGGTCGATCGAGACGGCGCTCACCCTGGTCGACGCCGGCGCGGACGTGATCGAACTGGGCATCCCGTACACGGACCCGGTGTTGGACGGCCCCACGATCCAGCGGGCCACCGAGGCCGCCCTGGCGGCCGGGCTGCGGGTGCGGGACGTCTTCGGCGCGGTCGAGCGGATCACCGCGGCCGGGGTGCCGACGCTGGTCATGACCTACCTGAACCCGGTGCTGCGCTACGGGGTGGACGCCTTCGCCCGGGACCTCGACGCGGCGGGCGGCGCCGGCCTGATCACGCCCGATCTCATCCCGGACGAGGCCGGCGCCTGGCTCGATGCCTCGGATCGGTACGACCTCGATCGGGTCTTCCTGGTGGCGCCGAGTTCGACGCCGCAGCGGCTCGCGGACACGGTGGCCGCCTGCCGGGGCTTCGTCTACGCGGCCTCCACCATGGGCGTGACCGGCGCCCGGGCGCAGGTCGGCCCGCACGCGGAGGCGTTGGTAGCGCGGACCCGGGCGGCCGGTGCGGCGCGGGTGTGCGTCGGGTTGGGCGTCTCCACCGGTGCGCAGGCGGCCGAGGTCGCCGGGTATGCCGACGGCGTGATCGTCGGTTCGGCGCTCCTGCGGCCGCTCCTGGCCGAGGGGGCGTGGCCCGCGCGGCTCGACGCGATGCGCGCCGTGGCCGTCGAACTCGCGGCGGGCGTCCGGCCCGCCGGCTCCGCCCCGGCCGGTTCGGCCGCGGCCGGCGCGCCGAGGTCACCAGGGAGCGCGGCGTGAGCGGCGTCGTCGGCGGCGTGGCCGTCGTCGGGACCGTGCCGACGGCCATTCCGAGCCCGCCCTGGCATGTTTGGTACGTGGGCCCGATCCCGCTCCGCGCCTATGCGCTGGCGATCCTGGCCGGCATCGTCGTCGCCCTGTGGGTGACGACGAAGCGGTGGGTCGCCCGCGGCGGGGACTCGGAGACGGTGCTGGACATCTCGTTCTGGGCCGTCCCGTTCGGCATCCTCGGGGGCCGGCTCTACCACGTGATCACGACGCCGGAACCGTACTTCGGCGCCGGCGGGGAGCCGATCCGCGCGCTCTACGTCTGGGAGGGCGGACTCGGCATCTGGGGCGCGGTCGCCCTGGGCGCGGTCGGCGCATACATCGGCTGCCGCCGGCAGCATGTGCGGTTTGCCGTCTTCGCCGACTGCCTCGCCCCCGGGCTGTTGCTGGCCCAGGCGGTCGGTCGGCTGGGGAACTGGTTCAACCAGGAACTCTTCGGCGGCCCGACGTCGCTGCCGTGGGGGCTGCACGTCGATCCGGCCGTGGCGGCGGCGGCCGGATTCGGTCCGGGCACGACATTCCACCCGACATTTCTGTACGAAATTGTCTGGAATGTCGCAGCGGCGGTGCTCCTGATTTACCTGGATCGCCGGTTTGTTCTCGGGCATGGTCGGGTATTCTGGCTGTACGTCGTCCTCTACACGGTCGGCCGATTGTGGATCGAGTTGCTGCGCATCGACACGGCTCACGTCATACTCGGGCTGCGGCTCAACGTGTGGACGGCGATCGTAGTGGGTTGCTTTGCGCTCGCCGCGTTCGTTGTGATCGGACGGCGCCATCCCGGTCGGGAGGAGTCTGTTCGAACCGACCCGGAGCCGCAGATCGCCGAGGCTACCGCCGCCGAGGGCGCGTAAGCGCCCGGTCACCCGACCGCGGTGACCGACCCGAAGGGCCGATGTCGTCCCGCCCCCAACGTGTTGGATCGAGGGGCGCCCGTCAGGTGCCCGTGAGGACGGTGTGGATGACCGGCCGGCACTGGATCGCGCCCCCGGCGGCGACGGGCCTGTACGACCCGGCCGCCGAGCACGACGCGTGCGGCGTCGCCTTCGTCGCGACGCTGCGCGGCACGCCCGGCCGCGACATCGTCGACGCCGGTCTGACCGCCCTGCTCAACCTCGATCACCGGGGGGCAGTGGGCGCGGAGTCCGACACCGGCGACGGCGCGGGCATCCTCACCCAGATCCCCGACGCCTTCGTCCGGGACGTCGTCGATGCCGAGCTGCCGCCGCCCGGCCATTACGCCATCGGCATGGCGTTCCTGCCCACGAACGGGCCGGCCGCTGCGGCCGCGACGGCCGCGATCGAGCGCCTCGCCGCCGAGGAGAAGCTGGACGTGCTCGCCTGGCGGGATGTGCCGGTCACCGCCGGCCTGGTCGGCCCGGGCGCCCGGGCGGCCATGCCGAGCTTTCGGCAACTCGTCGTCGCGGACCCCTCCCGCGAGCTGGCCGGCTTGGAGTTGGACCGACGCGCCTTTCGGCTGCGCCGCCGCGCCGAACGCGAGGCGGGAGCGTATTTCGCCTCGCTCTCGGCCCGGACCCTGACGTACAAGGGAATGCTGACGACCGGCCAATTGGAGCCGTTCTTTCCTGATTTGTCCGATCCGCGGTACGCCAGTGAGTTGGCGCTGGTGCACTCGCGATTCTCGACGAATACCTTCCCGTCCTGGCCCCTCGCCCAGCCGTTCCGGTTGGTCGCCCACAATGGCGAGATCAATACGGTGCGGGGGAACCGGAATTGGATGGCGGCCCGCCAGGGCAAGCTCGCCGCCGAGGTCCTCGGCGACCTTGCGCCGTTGATGCCGGTGTGCTCGCCCGGCGCCTCGGACTCCGCCAGCTTCGATGAGGTGCTCGAGCTGTTGCACCTGTCCGGCCGGTCGCTGCCGCACGCCGTCCTGATGATGATCCCGGAGGCATGGGAGAACAACCCGGAACTCACCCCGGATCTGCGGGCCTTCTACCAGTACCACTCGACGCTGATGGAGCCGTGGGACGGCCCCGCCTGCCTGCACTTCACCGACGGCACGTTGATCGGGGCGGTGCTCGACCGCAACGGCCTGCGGCCGGGACGGTACTGGGTGACCGAGGACGGCCTGGTGGTGCTCGCCTCCGAATCCGGCGTGCTGGACCTTGACCCGGCGACCGTGGTGCACAAGGGCCGACTGGAGCCGGGCCGGATGTTCCTGGTCGACACCGGCGAGGGGCGGATCATCGGGGACGAGGAGATCAAGGCCCAGCTCGCCGCCCGGCAGCCCTACCGGCAGTGGGTCGAGGAGCACGCCATCTCGCTGGACCAGTTGCCGAACCGCGACCACGTCGCGCACACCCCGGCGTCGGTGCAGCGGCGCCAGCGCACGTTCGGATACACCGAGGAGGAACTCGCCGTCATCCTGAGCCCGATGGCGAGTACCGGCGCCGAGCCGCTGGGCGCGATGGGCTCCGACACCCCGCTCGCCGTGCTGTCCGCCCGGCCGCGGCTGCTGTTCGACTACTTCACGCAGATGTTTGCCCAGGTCACCAACCCGCCGCTGGACGCCATCCGGGAGGAACTGGTCACCTCGGTGGGAGGGGCGATCGGACCCGAGCCGAACATCCTCGCCGAGGTCCCGGAGCACGCCCGAAAGCTGTTCCTCTCCTTCCCGGTCCTGGACAACGACCAGTTGGCCAAGGTCATCCACATCGACCGCGACCCGGCCCTGGCCGGGACGTTCCGGGCGGTCACCATCCGGGGCCTGTACCGGGTGGCCGGCGGTGGGGCGGCCCTGGTCGCCCGGCTCGAGGAGATCTTCGCCGAGGTGGACGCGCACATCGCCGCCGGGGCGAGCTTCATCGTGCTCTCCGACCGCGACTCCGACGTCGAACGTGCCCCCATTCCCTCGCTGCTGATGACCGCGGCCGTGCACCAGCACTTGGTGCGCCGGCACACCCGCACCCAGGTGTCCCTGGTGGTGGAGGCCGGCGACGTGCGCGAGGTGCATCACGCGGCGCTGCTGATCGGGTACGGGGCGGCGGCGGTGAACCCGTACCTCGCGATGGAGACGGTCGAGGACCTGGCCCGGCGCGGCCACCTCGAGGTCCGCCCGGGCCGCGCGGTGGCGAACCTGATCAAGGCCCTCGGCAAGGGCGTGCTCAAGGTGATGAGCAAGATGGGGATCTCGACGATCTCCTCCTACCGCGGGGCGCAGGTCTTCGAGGCAGTCGGCCTGTCCCACGAGTTGGTGGCGGATTACTTCACCGGGACGACGTCCCGGCTCGGCGGCATCGGCCTGGAGGTGATCGCCGCCGAGGTCGCCGCCCGGCACGCGGAGGCTTACCCGGCGTCGGGCAACTACCGGCCGCACCAGCGGCTGGCGGTCGGCGGGGAATACCAGTGGCGGCGCGACGGCGAGGCCCACCTGTTCGATCCCGAGACCGTGTTCCGGCTCCAGCACTCCACCCGCACCCGGCGGATGGACATCTTCCGCGACTACACCACGCGGGTCAACGACCAGGCCGCGCGGCTGATGACCCTGCGCGGGCTGCTGGAGTTCCGTTCGGGCGAACGCCCGCCCGTGCCGCTCGACGAGGTCGAGCCGATCGACCGGATTGTGCAGCGATTCGGCACCGGTGCCATGTCCTACGGCTCCATCTCGGCCGAGGCGCACGAGACCCTGGCGATCGCGATGAACCGGCTCGGCGGGCGCTCCAACACCGGGGAGGGAGGCGAGGAGCCCGGCCGGCTGTACGACCCCGAGCGCCGCTCCCGGGTGAAGCAGGTCGCCTCGGGTCGGTTCGGGGTCACCGCGGAATACCTCACCACCGCGGACGACATCCAGATCAAGCTCGCCCAGGGCGCCAAGCCGGGGGAGGGCGGCCAACTGCCCGCGAACAAGGTTTACCCGTGGATCGCCGCGACCCGGCATTCGACGCCGGGCGTCGGGCTCATCTCCCCGCCGCCGCACCACGACATCTACTCGATCGAGGACCTGGCCCAACTGATCCACGACCTGAAGAACGCCAACCCGGCGGCGCGGATCCACGTCAAGCTGGTCTCCGAATTCGGCGTGGGCACCGTGGCGACAGGTGTGTCCAAGGCGCACGCCGACGTCGTGCTGATCTCCGGGCACGACGGCGGTACCGGGGCGAGTCCGCTGACCTCACTGAAACACGCCGGAACTCCGTGGGAACTCGGCCTGGCCGAGACCCAGCAGACCCTCGTCCTGAACAACCTGCGGGACCGGATCGTGGTGCAGGTGGACGGCCAGCTCAAGACGGGACGCGACGTCGTCATCGCCGCCCTGCTCGGGGCGGAGGAATTCGGCTTCGCGACGACGGCGATGGTGGTCTCCGGCTGCGTCATGATGCGGGCGTGCCACCTGGACACCTGCCCGGTGGGCGTCGCGACCCAGGACCCGCAGTTGCGCGCGCGCTTCACGGGCAAGCCGGAATTCCTGGTGAGCTTCTTCGAGTTCATCGCGCAGGAGGTCCGCGAGTTGCTGGCCGAACTCGGCTTCCGCACCCTGGCCGAGGCCGTCGGCCGGGTCGATCTGCTCGACCCGCGGGCCGCCGTCGAGCACTGGAAGGCGCAGGGCCTGGATCTGGGCCCGGTGCTGGAACGTCCCCGGCCGGCGCCGGGCGCCTCGCTGCGCAACACCACCGCCCAGGATCATGGCCTGGCCGGAGAACTCGACGAACGGCTGATCGCCGAGGCCGCGCCCGCCCTCGAGCGCGGCGAGCCGGTGCGGATCGCCCTCCCGGTGCGCAACGTGAACCGGACCGTGGGGACGCGGCTCGGCCACGAGGTGACCCGCCGCTACCGGTCCGCCGGGCTGCCTGCGGACACGATCGACATCCGCCTGACCGGCTCCGCGGGCCAGTCCTTCGGGGCCTTCCTGCCCCCCGGCATCACGCTGCGGCTGGCGGGCGATGCGAACGACTACCTCGGCAAGGGTTTGTCGGGCGGGCGGATCGTGGTGCGGCCGGACCGCAAGGCGGCCCTGACCGGACCGGCGAACGTGATCGCGGGGAACGTCATCGGCTACGGCGCGACGTCGGGCGAGATCTTCCTGCGCGGGCGCGTGGGGGAGCGGTTCGCGGTGCGCAATTCCGGCGCCACCCTGGTGGTGCACGGCGTCGGCGACCACGGCTGCGAGTACATGACCGGGGGCACCGCCGTGGTGCTCGGGCCGGTCGGCCGCAATTTCGCCGCGGGGATGTCCGGCGGGGTCGCGTACGTGCTGGACCTGCGCCGCGAGCGGATCAACAACCGCGCGCTGTCCTCGGGCGAACTAGGCCTGGCCGGGCTCGATGACGAGGACGCCGCCGTCCTGGAGGCGATTCTGGCCCGGCACGCCGAGGAGTGCGAGTCCCGCTTCACCACCGAACTGCTGGCCGACTTCGGGGCCGCCCGGCGGCGCTTCACGCGGGTGCTGCCCACCCAGTACGCGCGGATGCGGCAGGCCCTCGCCCGGGCTGCGGCCGAGGGACTCGACCCGGCGACGCCCGGCGGCTGGGAGCGGATCCTGGAGGTGACCCATGGCTGACCCCCGCGGCTTCCTCAAGGTCCGCCACCGCGAGTTGCCGCCGGACCGGCCGGTGGAGGTCCGGCTCCGGGACTGGCGGGAGGTCCACGAGCACCTGGCCCAGGGACAGCCGTTCCTGACGGAGCAGGCCGGCCGGTGCATGGACTGCGGCGTGCCCTACTGCCACCAGGGCTGCCCGCTGGGCAACCTGATCCCGGACTGGAACGGGCTCGTCCGGCGGGAGCAGTGGGAGGACGCGATCGAGCGGCTGCACGCCACGAACAACTTCCCCGAGTTCACCGGCCGGGTCTGCCCGGCGCCCTGCGAGTCGGCCTGCGTGCTGGGCATCAACCAGCCGCCGGTGACCATCAAGAACATCGAGGTCTCGATCATCGACGAGGCCTTTGCCCGCGGGCTGGTGCACCCCGTGGTCCCGCAGCGCCTGACCGGATCGACCGTGGCGGTGGTCGGCTCGGGACCGGCCGGCCTGGCGGCCGCCCAGCAACTCACCCGCGCCGGTCACACCGTCGCCGTGTACGAGCGCGACGACGCCATCGGCGGCCTGCTCCGCTACGGCATCCCCGACTTCAAGCTGGAGAAGCGGCACATCGACCGCCGGCTGGCGCAGCTGAGCGCCGAGGGCACCCGGTTCCGCGCCGGCGTGGAGATCGGGGTGGACATCACCTGGGACCAATTGCGGACCCGGTACGACGCCGTCCTGATCGCCACCGGGGCGACGATCCCCCGGGATCTGCCCATCCCCGGCCGCTCCCTCGACGGCATCCACTTCGCGATGGACTACCTGTCCCAGGCGAATGTGGCCGCCCAGGGTCGCGCGGTGCCGGATCAGATCGATGCCGCCGGCCGGCACGTCGTCATCCTCGGCGGCGGCGACACCGGCTCCGACTGCGTCGGCACCGCGCTGCGGCAGGGCGCCGCGAGCGTCACCACGCTGGCCATCGGGCGGATGCCGCCCCTGACCCGCCCCCCGCATCAGCCGTGGCCCACGGACCCGATCCTGTTCGAGATCTCCTCCTCGCACGAGGAGGGCGGCGAGCGGACGTATCTGGCCTCGACCGTGCGGTTCCGGTCCGGCTCCGCCGGCGGGGTCGGTTCGCTCGTGGTCGCCGAGACCGAGTACCGCCCGGACGGTTCCCGGGTGCCGCGCGCCGGCACGGAACGCGAACTGCGGGCCGACCTCGTCCTGATCGCGCTCGGCTTCACCGGCCCGCAAACGGCGGACCTGGCGGCCCAGTGCGGCGTCGACCTGACTCCGGCCGGGCTGGTCGCCCGGCGGGACGACTATGCTACGTCGCAGCCCGGGGTCTTCGTGGCCGGCGACGCCGGCCGAGGGCAGTCGCTGATCGTCTGGGCAATGGCGGAGGGCCGGGCCGCGGCCGCCGCCATCGACGCCTACCTGCAAGGCAGTTCCGAACTGCCGGTGCCGGTCCGGGCGAGTACGCGGCCATTGCGCGCCTGAGCAGTGATCAGCGCGCGCCCGGCGTGGCTGCCACGCCGGGACGAGGGCGGGGGCGGGTGCCCGGCCGGATCCGGCCGGGCACAACTCCCGCGGTGAACCTAGGTTGGAGCCATGCGTAGAGCGAAGATCGTCTGCACCACGGGCCCGGCGACGTCGTCGTACGAGCAGATCAAGGCCCTGGTGGCGGCCGGGATGGACGTCGCCCGGATCAACCGCAGCCACGGGGAGTACGCCGAGCACCAGGCGGTGTATGAGAGCGTTCGGGCGGCGGCGAAGGAACTCGGCCGGGCGGTGGCCGTGCTCGTCGACCTGCAGGGACCGAAGATCCGGCTCGGTCGGTTCGCCGAGGATCGCCGCTACGAGTTGGCCGACGGCGACACCTTCACCATCACGACCGAGGACGTCGTCGGGGACCAGAACCTGTGCTCGACGACGTTTGCCGGGCTGGCGGGCGACGCCCGGGTCGGCGACCCGATCCTGGTCGACGACGGGAAGGTGACGCTGCGGGTCGTCGCCGTCGAGGGGCCGCGGGTGGTCACTCGGGTCGAGGTCGGTGGACCCGTCTCCAACAACAAGGGCCTCAACCTGCCCGGCGTGGCCGTCTCCGTCCCCGCCCTGTCCGAGAAGGACACCGAGGACCTGCGCTGGGCGTTGGCGCTCGGGGCCGACTTCATCGCCCTGTCCTTCGTCCGCAGCGCCGCCGATTACGAGGATGTGCGCCGGATCATGGCGGAGGAGGGCCGCGTCGTCCCCGTCATCGCGAAGATCGAGAAGCCGCAGGCCGTGGACAACCTGCCCGAGATCGTCGACGCCTTCGACGGCATCATGGTCGCCCGCGGCGACCTCGGCGTCGAACTGCCGCTCGAACAGGTGCCGCTGGTGCAGAAGCGCGCCATCGAACTTGCCCGCCGGCACGCGAAGCCGGTGATCGTGGCCACGCAGGTGCTGGAGTCGATGATGTCCTCGCCCCGGCCCACCCGCGCCGAGACTTCCGACTGCGCGAACGCCATCCTCGACGGCGCCGACGCGGTGATGCTCTCCGGCGAGACCAGCGTGGGCGCATACCCGATCGAGACGGTGCGGACCATGGCCCGGATCATCGAGGCGACCGAGGAACTCGGCCGCGAACGGATCGCGCCGCTCGGCTGGACCCCGCACACCCGCGGTGGGGCGATCACCCGTGCGGCGGCGGAGATCGGGGAGATCCTGGGCGTCAAGTACCTCGTGACGTTCACGCACTCCGGTGACGCCGCCCGCCGGATGTCCCGACTGCGGTCCGGGATCCCGCTGCTGGCCTTCACCCCGACCGAGGCCACCTGCAACGAGCTCGCCCTGACCTGGGGCACGCAGACCTACGCGGTGCCGCAGGTCGAGACCATCGACGCGATGGTCGGGCAGGTGGACGCCACGCTGCAGGCAAACGGCCTGTCCGCGAAGGGCGACCTGGTGGTCGTGGTCTCGGGGGCGCCGATCGGCGTGCCGGGCACGACCAACTCGATCCTGGTCCACCGCATCGGGGACGCCACGGACGTGTGACGCGGCCGAACCGGGCGGCTCGCTTTCACCCGCCGCCCGGCTTTCGTACCCGCCGGCCGCGCCCTACGTTGGGCCCTCCGATATCCGCCGTCCTCGGGACCACGGGGAACGGCCGCCGCGCCCCCCGGAAGGGGCGGATGGGTGTTTGTCTTCGTCCTGGCGGTCCGCCACCTCATCGCGGACCATCGCGAGGTCTATCTCCTCGCGCTGTGCTCCGCGCTGATCTGGGCGCTGTGGCTGGTCAAGGCCTCGCTCTCGCGCCGCTATGCGCCGGTCGGCGCCGAGCACGACGCGCGGACGAGCGTGGTGATCCCGGTGGTGGACGAGCCGCCGGAGCTGTTCCGCGAGGTGCTGGCCCGGATCGCGGCGCAAGATCCGGGCGAGGTCATCGTCGTGATCAACGGCGCCCGCAACCCGGGTCTGGAGCAGGTCTGCGAGGAGTTCGCGCCCGCGGTGCGGTGGATCCACACCCCGATCGCCGGGAAGCGGGGCGCGGTCCGAATCGGCTCGATCGCCTCGAAGGGGGAGATCACCGTGCTGGTCGATTCGGACACGATGTGGACCGAGGACACGCTGCGCGAGTTGGTCAAGCCGTTCGCGGATGACCGGGTCGGCGGCGTCACCGCCCGGCAGCGGATTCTCGACCCGGGCCGATCCTGGATCGCCCGTTGGGCGGACTGGCAGGAGAACGCCTCGGCCCTCTACGCGATGCCCGCCGAGTCGGTGATCGGTCGCGTCAGTTGCCTGCCGGGGCGGACCATCGCGGTTCGGCGTTCGATCCTGATGGCGGCCATGACGGCGTTCGTCGGCCGCCGCTTCCTCGGGGTGCTCCTCGAGGAGGGGGACGACCGAACGCTGACGAGCCTGACCCTTCGGGCCGGGTATCGAACGGTGTACCAGAACACCAGCGTCGTCTTTACCCGCGCCCCGACGCGGCTCGGTCCGCTCTGTCGCCAACACCTGCGCGGGGCGCGCGGGGCGCAGTACAACACGCTGCGGATGCTGCCCTGGATGGTGCGCCACGCGCCGCTGCTCGCGATGTTCCTCCTCGTCGACATGCTCGTGCCGTTCCTGGTGATCGGCGCCGGGCTGGGCGTGGCCTACCGGGCGGCGACGGGCGGGGGCGCCGGTTACGGGACCGCACTCGAGCGGGGCGTCGGCGGGGTGGGGTGGGCCTGGGCGATCGGGCTCCTGCTGCTCGCGGCGGTCCTGTCCATGACCGTCCGCCACCTGCGGCATCTACGGGAGAAGCCGGGGGACTTCCTGCGCCTGCCCGCCTTCATCGCCGCCTCGACCGTGGTGGGAATGCCGATCCGGTTGCTCGGCTTCGTTCGGATGGCCCATGTCGCGGGTTGGGGCACCCGCCGCGGTGCCTACACCCCGGACGCCGATCTGATCGCGGAGCTCGAGGCGATCGCCGACCGGGAGGCACCGCTCGACATCGTCGACCGACCGCAACCGCTGCGGGGCCGTCCGCTCTTCGGCGACGTGGCTGTCACCCGGACCAAGACGCCCACCGCGAAGGCAAGGGCGCGCTCTCGGCGCGCCCTGCGCGCCCCGCGCCGGCGCCGGCCCAACCTGCTCGCTGCCGTTCCGTACGCCGCGGCCGTGGCCGTGCTGGCTCTGGAGGCGTTCTGGTATGTCTGATCCGACGAACCTGCCCAGCGCCGCGGCGTCCGTCCTGCGCATGACCACCTGGCGGGCCCGGGCCGTGGCCGGCGCCCTGATGCTCGCCCTGGTCGGGGTCTGCGGGGTGGTCTGGTCGGTGCCGGGACCGGAACCGGCCGCGGTTGCCGGCCCGGCCGGCGCGGCGGCGTCGACCGACCCGGGCGCCGGCTCGCCGGCCGAGTTGGAGGCCGCGGACAGCCTCGCCGAACGGCGTCGGCAGGAGGCCCAGGCCGCGCAGGAATGGGAGGCCAGGCAGCGCCAGGAGCAGGAGCAGGCGGCCGGGCAGGCCGACGACGCCGCCCGGGCCAAGGCGGCCGCCGAGGCCCGGGCCGCAGCCGGGCGGACGGGTACCTCCGCCGGGGGGACCACCGACGCCGCCGCCGGCCGGGCGACGACCGCGGCGAGCGCGACCGCCGAGGCGCGGCGGGACCGCGAATCCGCGGCGGACAACGCCGCCCAGCGGGCGAACGTCAAGGCCCAGACCAAGGTGATTCGAGGGCCGGCCGCGCCCAAGCCGCCGGCCCCGGCGCCGCCCGCCAAGGCCCCGGTGACGCCGACCAAGGCCGCGATCGTCGCGGCGGCGGCGGCCGGCGAGCGCTGGTTCGGCTTCTACACGCAGCAGTCGCCGTTCGACTGGACCGCATTCGACGCCGCCGAGCGGCAGGCGGGCCGGGGCGCCGCGCTGGGCGGGTACTTCCAGGGCTGGGACGGCGCGTTCCGGGCCGACGCCGTCGAAGCCTCCTGGCGCCGCGGTCGGCTGCCGCTGCTGACCTGGCAAGCGCGCCCGCTGCAGACCGACAACGGCGACGCGACCGCGCCCGACTACACCGCCGCCGCGATCCTCGCGGGCACTCACGACGCCTACCTGCACACGTACGCCCGCGCCGTCGCCGCCCTGGGCCTGCCGCTCGGCATCCGGCTGAACCCCGAGATGAACGGCACCTGGTACCCATGGTCGGACGGCGTGAACACGAACCAGCCCGGCGACTACGTGCGAGTCTGGCGGCACGTGCACGACATCTTTGCGCAGGAGGGTGCGAACAGGTTCGTCATCTGGATCTGGGCGCCCGGCGTCGTCACCAAGCTCGCCGAGCACCGGGCCACCATCGGCTTCCTGCGCAGCCAATACCCCGGCGACGCCTACGTCGATTGGCTCGGCGTCTCGGGCTACTACCGCCCACCGTTCGCGCTCGACGACGAGCCGACCTTCGACTCGACCTTCGGCCGGACGCTGGCCCAGGTGCGCCGACTCAGTGCCCGGCCGATCCTGCTGGCCGAGGTCGGGGCGTCAGAGGTGGGCGGCGAGAAACCCGCCTGGGTGCGCAGCTTCTTTGCGGGCCTCGCCGAACCGGCCAATGCCGACGTGATCGGCTTTGTCTGGTTCAACCTGGCGGTGACCGCCGGCACGGGCGACCAGGAGGTCACCAATGACTGGCGGATCGACTCGCGCGCCGACTCGCTGGCGGCGTTCCGGACCGGCCTGGCGGGCGCCCGGTTCGGGCCGGTGCCGAGGCGTTAGCAACTGCGTGAACCTACTTGGCGTAGAACTTGAAGTAGGTGTTGTGGTTGCGGATCTCCGGGTAGAAGTTGTAGCACTTCGAACTGCTGCCCGTGTTGGTGTAGGTGACGATGTACTTGGACCACTGGGTTTCCTGGGCCTCGATGTAGATTGCGCTGCGGGGTGACAGCATGACCGAGGCGGCGTTGTTGCGGATCTTCTGGCCGAATCCGGCAAACCACGACATGGGGGCGTTGAACGTGTCGTTGATCCAGAACTCACTCCGCGCGCCGACGTAGAGCCGCCAGGCGCCGGCGCAGTCGGGCCGGTAGTAGACCATAAAGTTGATCTGGGCGGCCGGGGCAGCCGCCGCGAGGCCGGTCGTGGGCGCGGCGACGGGTGTGGCGCCGGCCGGAGCGGACGCAAGGCCCGGGGGTGCCGGCGCGGGCGCCGCCGGGGCGGCCGTGGCCGAGGCCGTACCGAGCGAAAGTAGCGCAAGGCAACCGAGGCCGAGGGCCACCATTCGATTGCGTGTCGCCGCGGTCGTCGTGGGAGTCATCGTCGTCTCTCCTTCCCGGCGGCCGTGTCCGTCACGGCACCGCCGTGCAAACCAGTGTCATCCACCATGCCTCTCGCAACGGTGCGACAACAGGCGAAGCGATCGTACCGGACTGTGACCGGTAAATGACGGGTTGTCTCGTAGGCCTGCGGTGCCGCGAGCCGATCCTTCGCGGTGGCTACCTCGCATCGTGGCCGCGGGCTAGGCTCGGGATGGGCCATAGCGGCGTCGGGCGCCGGAGGTGGGGGATGAGCAGAGCCGCAGAGGACACTGCCTTCACCTGTGCGCAGTGTGGCCGCGCCGTCGTCCGCCACCCGGCCGGCAGCTACCGCAACCACTGCCCGTGGTGCCTGTTCTCCCGGCACGTCGATGTCAGCCCGGGGGACCGGGCCTCGACGTGCCTCGGTCTGATGACCCTGATCGGCCTGGAGCATTCCGGCAAGAAGGGCTTCGTGCTGCTGCACCGCTGTGAGCGGTGCGGTCACGTGGACCGCAACAAGGCCGCCCCTGACGACGACGTCGACCGGCTGATCGAGGCCGCCCGCGAGACGCCGTGACGCACCGCACCGCAGGCCGGGTTGGCGCACTGCTCCCGCACGCGTGGACGACGGCCGGCGTGCGCTCAACCGCATTCGGCACGCGCTGACGCTCAGTGTCACCTGCTCCGGGCGCTGACGCTCAGTGTCACCTGCTCCGGTGCCGCGGCCGCGAACCGGCAGCACCGTGCCGGGAATCCGCCGACGCGGTGCGCGGTGCGCAAATCGGACCGCTCGCGTAGGGTCGAGCGTGACGCGACGACGCCGGACAGCGCCGTCGTCAGCAGTGGTTTTCCATACGATCCCGGTTGGAGAAGCTGATGCCCGCTCAGATCAAGAGCCCCCTGAACGCCAAGAACCGGACGGCCACCGGCGCCGCGCTCGCCACGGTGCTGGCCGACCTGGTGGACCTGTCGTTGGTCGGCAAGCAAGCGCACTGGAACCTGGTCGGCCGCCGGTTCCGCAGCATCCATCTGCAACTCGACGAGATCGTCGACGCCGCCCGGCTCGCCTCCGACGACGTCGCCGAGCGGTCCGCGGCGATCGGCGTCCCCCCGGACGGGCGCGCCGCGACCGTGGCCAAGGAATCGGGCCTGCCCGGCCACCCCGAGGGCTGGGCCGCCGACGACGCCGTCGTGGCCTACTTCGTCGACGCTCTCAGCCGGCTGATCGAGCGACTGCGGGCGCAGATCGACGCCGTCGAGACCACCGACGTCGTCAGCCAGGACCTGCTGATCGGCATCGCCGCCATCATGGAGAAGCACTACTGGATGCTGCAGGCCGAGCAATAGGACTCGGCCACACGGCCCCGGGGCGGATGCGCGGCCGCCCCTCGCGCAGCCAAACCGGGACCGGGGCAAGATCGAAGGGCATTCGCCGGTGAGCGCGACGGTCGGGTGAAGAGGTCATCCGACGCACCGGCGAGGGTGGGGGACGTGATGACCTCTCGTCCGCGCAGCAAGCCGGGGGCTCGCCCGCCCGTCGTCCGCCGCCGCGGACGACGGGCGGGCCGCCGAGTTGCGGCGCATCGGCGCCGCACACGGCGTGCTGAACCTGGCGGTCGGGGCACTCTTCGGCGGCCACATGTCGCTCGTGCTGAAGGCGCCCCCCGCCGAAGCGCAGACCCCCTGACCGCCCGCCCCGGCGGCGGGCACGAGAGGAGCTCGACATGCCGGACCAGGCCTTTCCCGAGCAGCAACAGGAGCCGCCCGGCTCGACCGACGAGATGCGCCCAAGGCCCGATCACGGCGAGGAGTCCTACATCGGCGCCGGCAAACTGGGGAACCGACGCGCGCTGATCACCGGCGGCGACTCCGGCATCGGGCGGGCCATCGCCATCGCCTACGCCCGCGAGGGAGCCGACGTCGCCATCGTGTATCTGCCCGAGGAACAGCCCGACGCCGAGGAGACCCGGCGCTGGGTGGAACAGGCCGGCCGCAGGTGCGTGCTCATCCCGGCCGACCTGACCCATGAGGAGGAGGCGCGCGGCGCGGTGACTCGCGCCGTCGACGAACTCGGCGGGCTCGACATCCTGGTCAACAACGCCGGCTACCAGATGGCGCGGCGCGACTCGATCGCGGACCTCGCCACCGAGGACCTCGACCGCGTCCTCAAGACCAACCTGTACGCGCTGTTCTGGCTGACCCAGAGCGCGGTCCCGCACCTGCGGCCCGGCTCGGTCATCATCAACTGCTCGTCGATTCAGGCGTACGAACCGTCGCAGACGCTGCTCGACTACGCCTCGACCAAGGCGGCCATCAACAACATCACCGTCAACCTCGCCGGTGAACTGGGGCCGCGCGGGATCCGGGTGAACGCCGTCGCGCCGGGGCCGATCTGGACGCCGCTGCAGCCGGCCACCCAGAAGCCGGAGAAGGTGGCCGCCTTCGGCACCGACGCACCGCTCGGGCGGGCGGGGCAGCCGGCCGAGGTCGCGCCGGCGTTCGTCTTCCTCGCGGCGGACTCGACTGCCTCCTACGTCTCGGGCACCGTGCTGGGGGTGACCGGCGGCCGGGCGGTGTTCTGAGCCCGCCGAAATGTGCCGGCGCGGCGGGCGCCGCGGCTGCTAGCGTGCAGGCGGGCAGGCCGCGGGACCTCGGCGCACCCTTCCGAACCGCCTGATTCGCGACCACTCGCAACGGTGCTCCTTCTTCTCCCCGGCCCGCCCGCCACCGTCCCGGCCCGCCCGGCCGGCGCCGAGATCAACGGGGACCATGGACCGCACCGAGGCCGTCGCGAGGGAGGACCTCGTCACCTTCCTCGGCGCGGCGACGACCGAGACGGGACAGGACGGGTTCTACGCCGCGGCCGGCGGCGTCGAACTGGACTTCCTGCACGAGTACGTGCTGGTCAACTACCGCGAGCTGTACGCCGCGACGCTGGCGGCGTCGATCAACGACCGCAACGCGGGGCTGGTCGTGGCGAACCTCCTCACCCAGCCGGGCGATCCGATCGCCCGGCGGTCGGAGGGTGCCCTGATCGCGGCCCGGCTGCGCCGGATGCCGCCGCAGCGGGTGTGGAAGCTGTTCGAGGGACTGTGCCGCGCGGGCCGGGGGAACCGGCGGCTGCGGGCGATCGCCCAGGAATGGCTCGACGGCCGGGACCCGGCGTTCGACGCCGTCAAATACCGCCGCGCGATGCGGGTTGTCGTGCGGCATCTGCATCTGCGCGTGCCCGCCGACGTCGCCGATGTCCTGACCGGCCGGTGGCGGCGTGCGGGCTGGTCGGCGGGCGGTGGTGCCGGCGGCGGCGTTGGCGCCGGCGGGCCGGCCGGCGCCCACCCTTCGGGATCCGTCCTGCTGGAGACGTGGCGGCGGGCCCACTTCGAGGATCGCGCGGTCTTCGACCTGCCATTCACGGTCGCCGAGGGGCTCGCCGCCCGGCGCGGCATCCGCCGGGCCGAGTTGTTGCGGCGCGCCCACCTGACCTCCCATGAGCGACTCCGGTTGACGACGTCGGCCGGCCGGCTGGGTGTCGCCGTCGCCGGGGACCTCGCCGCGGTCCCGCTGCGCCGGCTCACGACGTATGTCCTGTCCCTGGACCTCGCCGAGCGGGAGCGCCGCCGCGCGGAGCTGACGCAGGCGCTGCGGGCCGCGGCCCGCCGCGCGGTGGCCCGCACTGACGCGGCCGGATCGTGGGGCCGGGTCGCGGCCGTGCTGGACGACTCGTACTCCTCGTCCGGGTCGACGCCGGCGCGCCGCGCGCCGCTGATTGCGGCGGTCGGCGCCGCCTTCGTCCTGGAGGTCATGGCGGCGCAGTTCCGCTCGGCCTGGACCTCGGGCCGCCGCGATGCCCTCCTGGCGACGCCGCACGGCTCGACCGATCTGGCCGGTCCCATCCTCGACGCGCTCGACTGGGCGCCGGACCTCCTGGTCATCGTGTCCGACGGCGTGGACACCGACCCGCCCGGCGCCGCCGGCGAGGTGCTGCGCGTGTGGTCCGAGCGGATCGACGACGGCTCGACGGCCGTCCTGCACCTGAATCCGGTCTTCGATCCGGATCGGTACGGCGTCCGCACGCTCACCCCCGCGGTCCCGACGTTGGGCTTGCGCGACCCGGCGGACCTGCCGCTGCTGCGCAGCCTCGCCGGGGTGGCGCAGGGCCGGATGACCCGGGCCGAACTCGCCGAGTGGCTGCTGGGGCACGCGACATGACCCGGCTCAACGACGGGACGGGGCTCACCGACGGGACCGGGACCGTCCTCGACTTCGCCGGCCTGCAGCCCCGGCCCGCGCAAACCTGGGGGGACGTGGCCCTGATCCCGCTCGTCCGGGCCGAGCCGATCCGCGACCTGCGACTCGATGCCCGGGCCGTCGGTGCGGTCCGGGCGGTCCCGGCGCCCGACGGCAGCTACCTGGTGGGCTACGTTCCGCACGCCTACGTCGCCACGTGGACGCCGGACGGCACGCCGGCGGCGTCCTACGGCACCCAACTGCTGGACCCGCGTCGGCCGCCGGCGACCGCCGAGCCCACGCGCGGCTTGGTCAAGCGGGTTCGGTCCGCCGCCGACGACGCCGCGCGGCTGCGGTTCCTGCCCCTGGTCCTGGCCCTCGACGGCCTGCTCGGGCTGGAATTCGGCGGCCCGTCGATCGCCTGGGCGGAGCTCTCGCGGCGGGTTGTCCGGCAGGGGCTCTCGCCGCGCTGCGAGGCCTCGATCCGGGGGTCGGACGTGGCCGGGCTCGCCGACGCCCTGCGGACCTTCGAGATCTGTGCCGGTCAGTGCGGGCTGCTGCTCTACGTCGCCGGGCAGCTGATCTCCGCCTTCGTCGTCCCGCACCCGGCGGACTACCGGGCGCTGCATGCGAGCCTGCTGCTCGACCTGTACGGAGACGTGCTGCGCGAACTGCCGAGCCAGGGCGGCCGGTGGGAACCGAACCGCGCGGGCGCAGGCACCGCCGGCGCCGGCGACCACGGGTTGGCCCTGCCCGCCGTCGATTCCCTGTCGGCGCTGCGGGCGGCGCTGGCCCGGGCCACCGACTCCTGGGCGGCGAGCGCTGCCGAGACCTGGCTCGGTCCGGACCTCTTTGGCGACACACTGACGTTCGCCCCGGCTTATCGCATGGGCCGCTATCGGCTCGCCCGGTTCCTGCCCTCCTTCGACCGGCACCGGGACAACCATCTGGGCGAGGCGATTTTCGGTCCGCAGGGCGCGCTCGCCTACCTGCACACTTACCGGCTGTCGATGACCCAGGTCCGGCGCGGCCGGATGCTGCGGGCCTTGCGGGCGGCGGACTGGGACCTCGACGCGACCGCCGCCGGCCTCGGCGTCGACCGAGCCGGCCTGATGGTTCAGCTTGATGCCATCGGCCTGGCGGGCATTGTGCGCCCCGACCTCGCCGCTGCCTGGCGCGCGGCCCGGCGCCGCCCGACGGCGTAGCCGACCCCGCCGAACGCGGGAGATGCGCGGCTCCGCCTCGCGCGGCGCGGCTCCCGCGCGGTATGCCGGGCGCGGGCGGTTCCGGTGCGGAGCTGACCACCAGGACGACGCCCGCGACGACGTGCCCGCCCGGGAGGACGAACCCAAGTTCCGGACTCACTCCGAGGTACCCCCGATGGGATTCGAACCCATAACATCCCGATTTTGAGTCGGACGCCTCTGCCAGTTGGGCTACGGGGGCCTGCGGGCAAGCTTAGCCGACCGACCGGCCCATTTGATGTCTCCATCGAATCATCGGCGCACGCGGGCACCCGTCCCGGGTGCGCATTACGATGGCCACGTGAGTGACGACACCGCGGCGAAGCAGCCGCTCGACCTTCCACCAGTGAAGACCGCCCGGCCGGCCCAGGAGACTGCACAGGTGCGGCCTGCCCGGCGCGCCGTCGTCGCCGAGGACGAGGCGCTGATCCGGCTCGACGTCGTGGAGACGCTGCGCGAGGCGGGCTTCGACGTCGTCGGCGAGGCCGGCGACGGCGAGACCGCGGTCCAACTCGCCCTCGATCTGCGACCGGACGTGGTCGTGATGGATGTGAAGATGCCGGAGCTCGACGGGATCTCCGCGGCCGAGCGGATCGCGAAGGCGCACGTCGCCCCCGTGGTGCTGCTCACCGCGTTCTCGCAGACCGAACTCGTCGAGCGGGCCCGGGACGCGGGCGCGATGGCGTACGTTGTCAAGCCGTTTACGCCGGCGGACCTCCTGCCGGCCGTCGAGATTGCGATCTCGCGCTACTCCCAGATCAGCGCGCTCGAGGCGGAGGTCGCGGACCTCGCGGAGCGGTTCGAGACGCGCAAGCGGGTCGACCGGGCGAAGGGCCTGCTGATGACCAGGATGGGTCTCACAGAGCCCGAGTCGTTCCGGTGGATTCAAAAGACCTCGATGGATCGCCGTCTGACCATGCGGGAGGTTGCCGACGCTGTCATCGAGCAGGTCGGCGGGGCGTGATTGAGGCGCACCCGAGGCGGGGGTAGGGTGCACGATTATCCCGGCGAGCGGCCTGGGCAACCGCAGCGGATTCCACTCGTTGCGACGCGCCTGCGCCATTCTCGGGGCCACGAGGAGGAACCGTGCGGTCAGCGGTGGAGGTACGGGCAGCGGTCGTCGACGACCTGCCGATCGTTGCGGCGTTGTGCGTGGCGGCGCGGGAGGAAGCGGCCTCGGCCGCGCAGGTCTGTCCCCCCGACGTCGAGCGAATGCGGCGGCACCTGGGCGTCCTGGCGGGCCTGCCGGGTGGGTTCATCCTCGTCGCCACGGACGGAAATGAGACGATCGGCTTCGCGCTGGGCCGCGTCGTCGAACCGAGCTTTTACTCCGACCTGCCGGGCCTGCTGGTGGAGACGGTGTACGTCATCGAGGCGGCCCGCCGCCGGGGCGTCGGTCACGCCCTTCTGACTGCGGTGGCCGACCTCGCGGCGGACGCCGGCGCGCCGGACGTGTACGCGCTGCCGATCCCCGGTTCGCGCGGGTCGCAGCGCTTCCTGGCGCGGGTCGGATTCGCCCCCGTCGGCGGTCACCGGCACACGACGACGGCGACGCTGCAGCGCACCCTGAGCGCGGAACTCGGCCGCTCCGGCGGGCGGACGCCGGGCCGGCGCCGCTCGCTGGAGGATCTGATCGCCCGCCGCCGCAAGGCCCGCACGGAGGGCCTGACCGGCCCGGTCGACCTGCGCGCCTTCCAGGCGAGCCTCGCGGCGGGCCAGGCCGAGCGGCCCGCGGGCGGCCCGCCGCTGTCGGACTCCGGGCCGGCCGCCGAGGCCCCGGCGCCCCAGATGGCGGTTCGAATGCCGGACATCGGCGCCGAGCGCCCCGATGCCCAGCCCGGGATGCTCAGCGCAGAATCAGGCAGCTCAGCCGCGCCGTACAAACCCGACGGCCGGAATCGTCCGTGATCACGATCTCGTAGCTGGTCGTGCTGCGGCCCCGGTGGATCGGGATCGCGACGCCGTGGACGCGGCCGCTGCGCACCGCGCGGTGGTGGGTTGCGTTGATCTCCAGCCCGACGACGCTCGCCTCGGGCCCGGCGTGGTACTGGGACGCCACCGACCCGAGCGTTTCGGCCAGGGCGACCGACGCCCCGCCGTGGAGCAGCCCCGCGGGCTGCGTATTGCCCGCCACCGGCATCCAGGCGGCGACCCGCTCCGCCGTCGCCTCCTCGAACTCGATTCCCAACCGCTCGATCAGCGTGCCGGCGGTGCCGTAGCCCATCGCCTCGTAGCCGCCCAGGGCAGGCGCGCCGGCGCCGTGGTTGTCGTCCATGGGGGATAGGTTGGCACCCGTGACGACGACCTCGCGACCCCGGCTGCTGCTCATCGACGGCCACTCCATGGCCTACCGGGCGTTCTTCGCCCTGCCCGTGGAGAACTTCGCCACCACGACCGGCCAGCACACCAACGCGGTCTACGGGTTTTGTTCGATGCTGATCAACCTGATCCGGGACGAACAGCCGACCCACATCGGGGTTGCGTTCGACGTCAGTCGCACCTCATTCCGGACCGCGCAATACGCGCAGTACAAGGCCGGCCGGCAGACCTCCCCGGAGGCATTCTCCGGCCAGGTGCCGCTGATCAAGGACATTCTGGCGACCCTGAATATCCCGGCCCTGGAGAAGGAGGACTTCGAGGCGGACGACATCTTCGCCACGCTCGCCGTCCAGGGCGCCGGGTTGGGGATGGAGGTCCTGGTCTGTTCCGGCGACCGGGACGCGCTGCAACTTGTCCGCGACGACGTCACGGTGCTTTACCCCAAGCGCGGGGTCTCGGAACTGTCCCGGATGACGCCCGACGCCGTCGTCGAACGCTACGGGGTGCCGCCCGAGCGGTACTGCGACCTGGCCGCCCTGGTCGGCGAAACCTCCGACAACCTGCCGGGCATTCCCGGCGTCGGGCCGAAGACGGCCGCGAAGTGGATCACCACCTACGGCGACCTCGACGCCGTGCTGGAACGCGCGGACGAGATCAAGGGCAAGGCCGGCGAGTCGCTGCGCGCGTGCGCGGAACAAGTGCGGCTGAACCGACGGCTGAACGCACTGGTCACGGACCTGCCGCTGACCGTCGGCCCGGATGATCTCATGATCCGGCCCTGGCACCGCGAAGCCCTGCACGAGCTGCTGGACGCCCTCGAATTCGGCGCCCTGCGGGACCGGCTGCTGGCCGTGGCCCCGGGCGGCGAGGTCGAGGTCGCCACCGGATTCGAGGTGGACGTCGCCGACGTCGCCCGCGGCGGGCTCGGCGATTGGCTCGAGCCCCGCTCGCGGCGCCCGCTCGGGATCGACGTGGCCGGCACCTACGTCGCCGCCGGCGGCGACGCCTGGTCCCTCGCCCTGGCGGACCCGGGCGCCGACGACGGCGACCGCCCGGTTGCGGTGGCGCTCGACCTGACCGACCTGGACCAGGCCGACGACGCCGCCCTGGCCGCCTGGCTCGCCGACCCCGCCGCCCCGAAGATCGCCCACGGCGCCAAGACGGCCTGGCACGAACTGGCCGCCCGCGGGTACCGGCTCGACGGCGTCGGCTTCGACACCGAACTGGCCGCCTACCTGTGCCACCCGGACCAGCGCGGCTACGACCTGGGCGATCTCGTGGTCCGGCACCTGCATCGCGAATTGCGCGCCGACGAGGCGGGCGAGACGGGTCAAGGCACGCTCGACCTGCTGCTCGACGACGCGGGCCAGGACGACCGGCAGGGCGTGCGCGCGCTGGCGGTCGCCGAACTGGCCGACGTGCTTGCGGGGGAGTTGGCGGAGCGCGGCGCGACCGCGCTGCTGACTGACCTCGAGCTGCCGCTGGCGGGGGTGCTGGCCCGGATGGAGGCCTGCGGGGTCGGGGCGGACACCGAGTATCTGGGCGAGCTGGAACGGCACTTCGGGGACGCGGTCCGCACGGCCGCCGACGAGGCGTTCGCGGTCATCGGGCGGGAGGTCAACCTCGGCTCGCCCAAGCAGTTGCAGGAGGTGCTGTTCGACCAACTCGGGATGCCCAAGACCAAGCGGATCAAGACCGGGTACACCACGGACGCCACCGCGCTGGCGGAGCTGTTCGCCAAGACCGGCCACCCGTTCCTGGCGCACCTGCTCGCGCACCGGGACGCCTCCCGGCTGCGGCAGACCGTCGAGGGGCTGCTCAAGTCGGTGGGCGCCGACGGCCGGATCCACACCACCTTCCAGCAGACCATCGCCGCGACCGGCCGGCTCAGCTCCGCCGACCCGAACCTGCAGAACATCCCCATCCGCACCGAGGCGGGTCGGCAGATCCGCCGGGCCTTCGTCGTCGGCGAGGGGTACGAGACCCTCCTGACCGCCGACTACAGCCAGATCGAGATGCGGATCATGGCGCACCTGTCCGGCGACGAGGGCCTGATCGAGGCGTTCCGGTCGGGCGAGGATCTGCACTCCTACGTCGGCTCGCGGGTGTTCGAGGTGCCCGCCGCCGAGGTCACGCCCGCGATGCGGTCGAAGATCAAGGCGATGTCCTACGGGCTCGCCTATGGGCTGTCGGCCTTCGGCCTGTCCCAACAGCTCGGCATCGAAGTCGGCGAGGCGCAGCGCCTGATGGACGACTACTTCGAGCGGTTCGGCGGGGTCCGCGACTACCTCGCCGGCGTCGTCGACGAGGCCCGCGCGACGGGCTGGACGGCCACCATTCTCGGTCGCCGCCGCTACCTCCCGGACCTGACCAGCGACAATCGTCAGCGCCGCCAGATGGCTGAACGGATGGCGCTCAACGCGCCGATCCAGGGCTCGGCGGCGGACATCATCAAACTCGCCATGCTCGGCGTCCAGCGGGCGCTCGACGACGCCGGACTGCGCTCGCGGATGTTGCTGCAGGTGCACGACGAACTGGTGATCGAGGTCGCGCCCGGGGAGGCCGAGCCGGTCGAGGCGCTGCTGCGCGAGCAGATGGGCGCCGCGGCGGAACTGCAGGTGCCTTTGGACGTGTCGGTCGGTGTCGGGCGCACCTGGCACGAGGCCGGGCACTGAGTCGCCCGGCACTGAGTCGCCGGGCGCTGAGTGCTCGTGAACGGATGTCGGCCGCCCGGGCCGGCGTGCCCGCCGCGGGTCGGCCGGGCGGGGCGAGCACGGTCGGTTCGGTTGACGATGGGCTTCGAGTCGCCCGACTCGAATCGGTCGAACCGAGGGAGCCGTGATGGATTTCCGCCTGGAGCTCGTGCCCGTGCCGGTCACCGACATCGACCGGGCAAAGGCGTTCTACGTCGATCAGGTCGGCTTCCACGCCGACCAGGACCACACGGTGTCCGACGAGTTGCGGTTCGTTCAGCTCACTCCGCCGGGCTCGGCCTGCTCGATCGTTCTGGACCGGGCCATCACCGACATGCCCGCCGGCACCCAGCGCGGCCTGCAGGTGGTCGTGGACGACGCCGACGCCGCGCGCGAGTTCCTGGTGGGCCGGGGCGTGGCCGCCTCGCCGGTGCAGGAGTTTCCCTGGGGCCGGTTCACGTTCTTCGCCGACCCGGACGGCAACCAGTGGTCGGTCCAGCAGATCGTGCGCCCCGGCGGCTGACCGCCGCACCGGCCCCGCACCGGCCCCCGCACCCGGCCCCCGCGCCGATCCCCGCGCCGATCCACGACCAAACACCCGCCGGCGGCGACAGCATCGTGCGGAATCACTCGCCCAGGCGTGGCGCCTCGACGCACGGATCATGTGATTGCATCCGATCGGCTCAGGCGGGCCGCCTCGCTGCGCGGCCACACTGAGATATCCGCAGGCGCCGGCCCGGCCGGCCGGCGGGCCCGTCCCACCCCGGGTCCGAGCCGGCGCCCTGCACCCGAGCAGATGATCCTGCCCCCGAACCTGCACCTGCCCCCGAATCCGCACCGACGATCCCAGTCCGAGCGCCAACAGGGAGGAAGCGCGAGCCGGTGACCCGTCCAATGCTCGCTTTGCGTGGCCGATTCTCGACTGACGTGCCGGGCCGCTCCCGCGGCCGGGTGCGTCGAATCGTGGTGCCCGGCGCCGTCGGGACCGTGCTCGCACTTGCGGTCACCGTCGGGACGCCGGCCGCGCTGGCGGATCCCGCTGACCTCGGAGGACAGGCCGAGGCGACCACCGCGGCACCGGCGACACCCACCGCCGAAGCGACCCCCGCGGCGGGCAGTGCCGGCGCCGACGAGACGCGTGCCGCCGACCCGAAGGCCGGCACTGACGCCCGCACGGACGCCCGGGCCGACGCCGACGCGGGCGCCGAACGCGCGCCGCGAACCGCCCGCCGGTCCACGGCCCTGCTCGGCACCCCGCCGCCGGCGACCCCGACCGCCGCGGCGACGGAACTGATCGCCTGGATCGGCGAGACCCAGCCGGACACCCTGCTGACCCTGCAGGCCGCGTTGAACGCGGCGGTCGACGGCGACGTCGTCCACGTCCTGCCCGGCGCATGGACCTGGGGCGCGACGGCGCTGAGCGTCAAGACCGCCGTCACCATCACCGCCGCCGACGAGACCCACCTGTACGGCCGGTTCACGATGACGAACACCAGCTCGGGCCTGGCCTTCGACCCGGCAATCACGGTGCTGGCGACGGCCTCGCCGGTGGTCCAGGTCGCGAAGCCGGGCGCCACGCTGAGGGGCCTGACGGTGCGTAACCCCAACCTGGTCAGCAGCCTGAGCGCCGTCGGGGTGAGCGGTACGCCGGCCGGCATCACGGTCACCGGACTGGACTTCGACAACACGGGTGGTGCCGCCGGTACGTCCTACGGCGTCATCACCTCCGGCGCGGCCGCCCTGACCGTGCGCGATTCGACGATCGCCGGGGCGACCACGGCCATCTACTCCGTGCCCACCGGCGGCGTCCAGGGTGCCACCATCTCCGGCGTGACGATCTCCGGCGCCACGACCGGCATCTACGCGGCCAGCGTCTCGACGGATGCCACGGTCGAGAGCTCGACGATCGCCGCGACCTCGACCGGCATCTCGATCGGAACGGCAGCCAATGCCACGATCACGGACTCGGAGGTCTCGGGCGCGAGCACCGGAATCAGCTTCACCTCCGCCACCGGCGGCGCCGTGACGAATACCGATGTCGCCGGCACCAGCACGGGAACCGGCACCGGCATCGCGCTCGGCACCAGTAAGAATGTGACAGTCGCCGGCGGTCGCCTCACCCGGATGGGGACGGGAGTGTCGATCGGGGCGGCCACGGATCCCACGGTCCGGGGCGTGCGCATCGACGCGTCCGGCACTGGCGTGAACGTCACGGGGGCCACCCACCCGACCATCGACGACTGCACGATCACGACGAACAGCCGTAGTGCGGCAAACGGCATCAACTTGGGTACCGCCACGGGTGTCGAGATGCACCGCAACATGATCGTCGGCCAGGACTACACGCTCGCCCGCACGCTCGACGACCTCACCCCGACCACGCAGACCCTGATCTCTGCCTCGTCCAGAGGCATCTTGGTCAACGCCGCCAAGGAGGTCGAGGACCACGATTCGACCGTCGTCGGCTACTACGACGGCGTCGCGTATGCGGGCGCGGGCACGGTCTCGGAAGGCCTGCGCATGACCGGCACGACCGTCCGCCTGTCGCGGCACTCCGGCTTTTGGCTAGGCAAGGTGAGCGGGGTCGTGCTGGACCATGTGACGGTCCACCTGGATGGCTTCGCCGAGCGTTCGATGGACGTCTCGGGCATCAACGTTCAGGCCTCGCCCGGCCCGCAGATTATCGAGCCCCAGGTGACCGGCTCGGCGCGGTGGGGCGTGTTCGCCCCGTCGGCCACCGTCTCCGACCTCGGCCTACAGCTCACGGGCGGCGATATCTACGTGCACGAGGGCGGCATCGGCTTCGGCGTCACCACCGGCGCCCGGGTCACCGGGACCACTGTCCACATGCTGTCCAATCCCGCGAACGACCGCTCCGGTGGTTACCGGGAATCCCACGGCATCAACTTCGACACCGCCACCGACACCGTCATCACCGGCGCAAGGATCGTGACGGAGCCCGGGTACGTCGCGACCCGCCACGGCATGTACGCGCGCGCCAACCGGCCGTCCGGGTATGCGAACACCACGATCTCCGACTGCTACATCGAGGCCGCCTCCTACGGCGTCGAGGCCGCCTCCAGTTCGGGTCTGACGATCGAGAACACGACGTTCGCCGGCGCGGGCCAACTGACCGACAGCTTCGACAACGGCCCCACCATGGCCGTGAACATGCACCGGGCGCAGGGCCTGACGGTCCGGGACTCGAGGATGTCGGGCTTCGGCGCGGTCATGGGCAGCACGACCGCCTCGGTCACGGCCGTCAACGGCCGGCCCACCGACGACGTCACCTTCACCGGCAACACCGCCACCGGCAATCCGGCGGGCGTGTCCTTCACCTTCGGCGCCGCCCGGCCGCTGGTGGCCGGCAACACCTTTACGGGGCTGACCGACTACGCCGTCAAGCTCGCCCCCGCGCACAACGTGACGATCCGGGACAACCGGATCGCGTTCGACGGAACGAATCGCGGCGCGGTCTGGGTCAGCACGGAGAACGGCCAACTGGAGTCGTCGACGTCGTACTCGTCGTCCGGCATCGCGGTCACCGGCAACACCTTCACGGGGACCGGGGCCGCCGTCCTCGCCGGGTCCAACGACGCGACCAAGGGCCGCCGCGCGCTGCGGGACACCATCACGGTCGCCCGCAACACCTTCATCAAGACCTCGACGGCGGTCCAGGTCTGGGACAACGCGGCCGGCCTCGTCGGCACCGGCGGCACCGCGGATTCGGTGCCGACCAACAATCAGCTCGCCGACGGCGCGGGCAACCTGGTCGTTGCCGTGGACGCCCGCGACGGCAACGTGTGGGGCAGCCCGTGCGGCCCGATGGTCGCCTCGGACCGATACCGGGGCCGGGGGGCGCCCGTCGTCGAGAACGGCGGCGTCGACGGGGAGAAGGCCCAGGTGCTCTACCCGACCTGCGACCTCCGGCTACGCGGGCCGGTGCCGTTCAGCTTCCGCGCCGGGTGGGGGAGCAACCCGTTCGGCGCGCTGACCGGATTCCGGTCGGCCGGCGTGGGGGCGGGCCCGCTCGCGCGCCCGAAGGTGTTCGACGGCGAGATCGGCGGCCCGGCATGAGCCGCGCCCGCCGCCGCCTGCTGTTGTGGATCGCCGCCGTCGTCGCGCTCGGCGGGATCCTCGGCGTGACGCTCGCGCTCTGGCGGGCCGACGCGTCGGTGCCGACCGCAGGCTTCCAGTCGGGCGCGCTCGACCTGACCGCCGTCGGCGAGCAGAGCGCCGCCAACGTCTCCCCGGACGACTTCAACGGCGCGCAGCACGAGGGGATCGGCAACCTCTCGCAGTATCCGGTGTTGCCCGGCGACACGATTCGGGTCGCGCAGACGGTCGCGGTCCGGCTGGACGGGGACAACGTGAGCGGCGCCCTGAGCGTCGAACCGCGGATCGCGGACGGCCCGGCGGCCCAGTACGTCCGCGCCACCCCCGCGGTCTATGCGGGCACCTTCACGGCGCTGAATCTGCCCGACGAGGCGGTGTCGTTGCCCCGCAACGACGCCGGCGACTTTCTGATCACCGGGGCGACGACGGCGAGCTACACCATCGTGCTCAGCTACACCTTCGACCCGGACACACCCGACCTGACCGGGTTGCCGCCCGAGGTCGTCGAGACCGAGTCCGTCGGGATCTCGCTGCGCCAGATCCGGCCGGACGGAACGCCGGTCGGGGCGGCGGTCACGCTCCCGTAGCCCGCGGCCCTGCTCCCGTAGCTCGCATGGTCCCGCCGGCCTCATCCCGCCCGGCGGCAGCGCAGGATCGCCGTGCCGGGCAGGTAGGTACCCCGGACCGGCCCCCAACCGCCCCACACCCGGTCGTGGCCGGCGGGCCAAGGCGGCTCGACGACGTCGAACAGCTCGAAGCCGGCCGCGACCACGTCCCGGACGTGATCGCCCAGAGTGCGGTGGTACTCGGCGTAGGTGACCTGCCCGGCGTCGTCCGTCTCGACGTACGGGCGGCGGTCGAAGTAGGACCGGATTGCGGTCAGCCCGCGCTCGGACGGGTCGTCTGCAAAGGCCCAGCGGATCGGGTGGACGACGGCGAAGGTCCACGTCCCGCCCGGGCGCAGCACCCGCGCCACCTCGCGGTGCACCGCGTCGGCGTCCGGGACGAAGGCGATCGCCCCGAAGGCGGTGAAGGCGACGTCGAACGTGCCGGCGGCGAAGGGCAGCCGGCGCGCGTCCGCGCGGATCAGGGGGACGGCGAGGCCCGTCTCCGCATTGAGCCGGGCCGCCTCGGCCAGCATGCCGGCCGCGACGTCGCTCGCGACGACGGACACGCCCTGCCGGCCGAGCCAACGCGAGCACTGGGCCGCTCCCGCCCCGACCTCCAGCACCCGCCGGCCCGCCAGGTCCCCGAGCAGCCCGGCGTCGGCCTCGCGCAAGCCCTCCGGGCACCAACAGAAGTCCGCCGGGCCGAGGAAATCCCCGTGCTCGGCGATGTAGTCGCGCGCGTTGGCGTCCCACCAGGCGGCGGCGCCGGCCGCGCCGGCGTCGTCGGGCACCGGTCGAAAGCCGGCCCCTGCCCCCGTGCAGTCGGCTGCCGCCCGGTCATCGTCGGCCCAGTTGTGCTCGGTCGCGGTCACCAGGCCATTGTCCGCCCGGGCAGGGTCGACGGGCCTGTCCCGGGCGGCCGCCGGATGGCTAGACTCGACGCCGATGGCGCCGGGTCCGGCAGTGGCCCGCGGCGCCGCGGAACAGCAGATGGAGGAGCAGTGCGCATCGGACTTCTGACCGGCGGCGGCGACTGCCCGGGCCTGAATGCGGCGATCCGTGCGGTCGTCAAGCAGGGCACCGGGGAGTACGGGCACACGATCGTCGGTTTTCGCAACGGGTGGAAGGGCGCGGCCGAGGGCGACGTCGTCTCCCTGAGCCGGGACAACACCCGCAACCTCCTCCAGCAGGGCGGGACCACGCTCGGCACGGCGCGGTTTCACCCGAGCACCAAGAACGACTCGATGGCCGCGGTCCTCGCCACAGTCGAGAGCGAGAACCTGGACGGCGTGATCTGCATCGGCGGGGATGGCACGCTGTCGGCTGCGGCGAAGGTGGCCCAGGCCGGCGTGAACGTGATCGGCATTCCGAAGACGATCGACAACGACGTCGTCGAGACGGACCTGTCGATCGGGTTCCACACCGCGGTCAACATCGCCACCGAGGCGATCGACCGCCTGCACACCACCGCCGAATCCCACAACCGCGTGATGGTCGTCGAGGTGATGGGCCGGCGCAACGGGTGGATCGCGGTGACCTCCGGGATCGCCGGGGGCGCCGAGGTGGTCCTCGCGCCCGAGGAGCCCTACGACATCGCGGCCGTGGCCCGGTTCCTGAAGCATCGCCACCGCGCCCACGCGTCCTTCTCGATCGTCGTCGTTGCCGAGGGAGCCGTGCCGATCGAGGGCGACGACGCGCTGACGGCGTCCGGCAAGATCATCGCCGGCTCGGCCGGCGGCCTGGTCAGTGCGCGGATCGCCGAACTGACCGGGTTCGAGACCCGGCTGACCGTGCTCGGCCACGTGCAGCGTGGCGGCACGCCCACGCCGACGGACCGGATCCTCGGCAGCCGATTCGGCGTGGCGGCGGTCGACGCGATCACGAAGGGGGAGTCGGCCGTGATGACGGCGGTCCACGGCGAGCACGTCGAACTGGTCGAACTGTTGCGGGTCGCGGGCCGACGCAAGATGGTGCCCGAGGAACTGCTGCGGGTCGCGCGGGCGCTCGCCTGAGCGGGGTCGCCCATTCGATGTCGGCGGGAGGGAGCTCCCGCGTTGACCTGCTCCCACGCGTCCAGATACGATGTGACACGGTGCATTGTGCCCATCGTCTCTTCCGTCCGGTTGACTCGTCCGACCTCGTACGCCGTTTGTCGAAACACCGTCCGAGGTCGACCGCCCAGACCACGACGAGATCACGGCCGGTCCCAAGCGCCGCCCTCCCAGCACTACTAGTCCCTGTCCGCATCGGAGCATCCACTCAATGACCATCTCTACGCCCGAGAAGTCCACGCCGCAGGTCGCCGTCAACGACATCGGCACACAGGAGGACTTCATCGCAGCAGTCGACGCCACGATCAAGTACTTCAACGACGGCGACATCGTCGAAGGCACCATCGTCAAGGTCGACCGTGACGAGGTTCTCCTCGACATCGGATACAAGACGGAGGGCGTGATCCCCTCCCGTGAGCTGTCCATCAAGCACGACATCGACCCCGGCGACGTGGTCCACGTCGGCGACGTGGTCGAGGCCCTCGTTCTCCAGAAGGAGGACAAGGAGGGTCGGCTGATCCTGTCCAAGAAGCGCGCCCAGTACGAGCGCGCCTGGGGCACCATCGAGAAGGTCAAGGAAGAGGACGGCGTCGTCACCGGCACCGTCATCGAGGTCGTCAAGGGCGGCCTGATCCTCGACATCGGCCTTCGCGGCTTCCTGCCGGCCTCCCTCGTGGAGATGCGTCGCGTGCGCGACCTCCAGCCCTACGTGGGCAAGGAGATCGAGGCGAAGATCATCGAGCTGGACAAGAACCGCAACAACGTCGTCCTGTCCCGGCGTGCGTGGCTGGAACAGACGCAGTCCGAGGTGCGGTCCACCTTCCTGCAGACCCTGCAAAAGGGTCAGGTTCGGCCCGGCGTCGTGTCCTCGATCGTCAACTTCGGCGCCTTCGTGGACCTCGGTGGGGTCGACGGCCTGGTGCACGTCTCCGAGCTGTCCTGGAAGCACATCGACCACCCGTCCGAGGTCGTCGAGGTCGGCCAGGAGGTCACGGTCGAGGTGCTCGACGTCGACTTCGACCGCGAGCGGGTCTCGTTGTCGCTGAAGGCGACGCAGGAGGACCCGTGGCAGACCTTCGCCCGCACCCACGCCATCGGCCAGGTCGTGCCTGGCAAGGTCACCAAGCTGGTTCCGTTCGGCGCGTTCGTCCGCGTCGAGGACGGCATCGAGGGCCTGGTGCACATCTCCGAACTGGCCGTGCGCCACGTCGAACTGCCCGAGCAGGTCGTCAACGTCGGTGATGAGGTCTTCGTCAAGGTCATCGACATCGACCTCGAGCGCCGCCGGATCTCGCTGTCCCTCAAGCAGGCGAACGAGGGCGTCGACCCCGAGTCCGACGACTTCGACCCGTCGCTGTACGGCATGGCGGCCGAGTACGACGAGCAGGGCAACTACAAGTACCCCGAGGGCTTCGACCCCGAGTCGAACGAGTGGCTCGAAGGCTTCGAGGTCCAGCGCGAGGCCTGGGAGGCCGAGTACGCCAAGGCCCACGAGCGGTGGGAGTCCCACCGCAAGCAGGTCGCCGAGGCGAACCGGGCCGACTACGAGGCCTCGACCGGCGACACCGGCCCCGCCGCGGGCGCGTCGTACTCCTCGACGCCCGCCCCGACCGAGGCCACCGGGACGCTCGCGTCCGACGAGGCGCTCGCCGCCCTGCGCGAAAAGCTGACCGGGAACTGAGCATGTCCCGCTGATTTTCGGTCAACACACCACGGTCGTCGACGGGGTCCGCCATACCGGCGGACCCCGTCGACGTTTGCGTTGTCCACAGCTTTTCCCGTGCCTACCCCGGCCCACGCTTCTACGCCCGCCATCCCATCCGGCGTGTGCCCCGTCGCCTGCGGATCATCCTCGTGTCCTGGCGTGGGGCGGTTCGGGCGCGGCGCCGGCCGGCGCCGGGCGCAGAATCGGCGGGTGCAACGTGTCGGCCGGCCCGACGCGGAACAGCCGCGCCGGCCGGCCGCCGCCGCGGGTGGTGGTCGCGCCGGTGGGGACGACGAAGCCGTCGGACCCGGTGACCTTGCGGTGGAAATTCGCTGGGTCGAGGCGGGCACCCCAGACGATCTCGTAGACCCGGCGCAACTCGGCGATGGTGAACTCGGCCGGGCAGAAGGCGGCGGCCAGCGGGGTGTATTCCAGCTTGGCGCGGGCCCGGGCGACGCCGTCGCGCAGGATCCGGGCGTGGTCGAAGGCGAGCCGGACGTCGTCGGCGTCGGCGGGCGAGCCGTCGGCGGGGCGGTCGCCGTCGTCGCCGTCGGCGACCAACCGCCGAACCGGGAACCACGCCGCCTCGGCGGCGTCGGTGCCTGCCCGCGGGGCCGGCAGGTCCGGGGCGAGAACCAGGTGGGCCACGGAAACGACCCGCATCCGCGGGTCTCGGCCGGGCTCGCCGTAGGTGCCCAGTTGCTCCAGATGCCCGGCGAGCCGGACGACGCCGGTTTCCTCGGCGAGTTCGCGCCGCGCGGCGGCGGCCAGGTCCTCATCCGGCCGGACGAAGCCACCGGGGAGGGCGAGCCGGCCGACAAAAGGGTTCTCGCCCCGGCGCACGGTGAGCGCGGCGAACTCGTCGTCCCGCACGGTGAGGACCACAAGATCCACGGTGACCGCGAACGGTGGGAAGACCGTGGGGTCGTACTCGGCCCCGCCGGGATCTGAAGCGCCGGCCGGGGCGTGGCTCGACGCCGTCGGTGGGCGGGGGTGCACCGGCCCGGCGGCGCTCGTTTCGCTCATGCTCCCAGTCTATCTCGTCACCTTGACGATAGCTCCCTTCAGGGTTATGGTCAGCATGACGTTAAAGAGGAGCTGACCATGGCTGACATCACGAAATTCGGACCCTGGCGCCACCTGCGGGCGGTGCCGACCCGGTACATCCTGCAGACCCGGCGCGGCGCGCCGGCGCGGCAGGGGAGCGGGCTCGCGTTCTGGTTCCACCCGCTGACGGTCGCGCTGGCGGAGGTGCCAGTGGAGGACCACGAGATCACCACCATGTTCCACGCCCGCACCAGCGACTTCCAGGACGTGACGGTGCAGGCCGCGGTGACGTTCCGGTTCGTCGACCCGGCGGTGGCGGCCGGGCGGATCGACTTCTCGATCGACCCGAACACCGGCGCCTGGCGCGAGCAACCGATCGAACAGGTCTACGGCCTGCTGAACCAACTGGCCCAGCAGCACGCGCTCGGTCTGCTCGCCGGCCTGCCCCTGGAGGCCGCGCTCGCGCAGGGCGTCGGCGCCGTCCGGGCGGCCGTCACCGAGGGGTTCGCCGCGGACGGGCGGCTCGCGGAGATGGGCATCGCGGTGGTCGAGACCCGGGTGGTCGCCATCCGCCCGGAGCCCGAACTCGAGCGCGCGTTGCAGACGCCGACCCGCGAGCAGGTGCAACAGGCCGCCGACCGGGCGACCTACGAGCGTCGCGCCCTCGCAGTGGAACACGAGCGGACCATCGCCGAGGAGGAACTGCGCTCGCAGATCGAACTGGCCGCCCAGGAGGAGCAACTCGTCGCCCGCCGCGGTGCCAATGAGCGGCTGCGGGCCACGGAGGACGCCGCGGCCGAGCGGATCCGGGTCGAGGCCGAGGCCGCCGCCGAACGCATCGGCGGCGCGGCCGAGGCGGAGCGCATCCGTGCGGTCGGCGCGGCGAAGGCCGAGGTCGACGCCGCCGCCATCGCCGCCTACGCCGGCGTCGACCCGCAGGTGCTGCTCGCCCTCGCGGCCCGCGACCTGGCCGACGGCTTGCCGCAGATCGGAACGCTGAACCTCGGTACCGACGTCCTGACGGGGGCGCTGAGCCGGCTGGCCGGGACGGCGGCGACCTGATGCGGCCGGCATCGGCGACGCTCGCCCCGCGCGTCGTCGTCGTCCACCGGCGCACGGAACTGGAGGAACTGGTGGACCGGCACGCCACTCGCGGCGCGGCCGAGTTCTTCCTGCGCTCCCGGGGTCGGAACCTCGCGGCGGTCCAGGCCCGGCACGACGCCGTCGCGGCGGCGCTGCACGCGGCGTCGGTCGCCGTCCCGGACGGCTGGCGCCGGGCCCGGGTGGAGCGGGCGGATCTGCTCCGGTTTCGCTTCGATCCGCAGGACGTGGTGGTCGTCGTCGGCCCGGACGGGCTGGTGGCGAACGTCGCCAAGTACCTGGACGGCCAGCCCGTGATCGGCGTCGACCCCGACCCCGGCGCGAACCCGGGCATCCTCGTGCCGCATCCGCCGGCGGCCGTGGCGGACCGGCTCGCCGCGGTGGCGGCCGGCCGGGCGGCGATCCGGGCGCTGACCATGGTCGCGGCCGGCACCGACGACGGCCAGACGCTCACCGCGCTGAACGAGATCTATCTGGGCCACCCCCGGCACCAATCGGCGCGCTACCTGCTGACCGCCGGCGGGCACTCGGAGCGGCACTCGTCCTCGGGACTCCTGGTCGGTACCGGGACGGGCGCCACCGGGTGGCTGGCGTCGCTCGCCCGGGAGCGGCACAGCACAGTGCCGCTGCCCGGCCCCGCGGATCCGGCGCTCGCCTGGTTCGTCCGCGAGGCCTGGCCCTCGCCGGTCACCGGGACGAACCTGACCGAGGGCGTGCTCGCCGCCGGCGACCGCCTGGAGATCGTGGTCCAGCACGACGCGCTCGTCGTCTTCGGGGACGGGCTGGAGGGCGACGCCCTGACCCCCACCTGGGGCCAGGGCGTGTGGTTCGGCCTCGCCGACCGCCGGCTCGCGCTCGTGCTGTGACGCCGGCCGGGCGCCGGCCCGGCTGCGCCCCGCCCGGATGTCAGCCGGCCGGGCCGGGCGCCGCGGCGGCCGGCGCGAACTGGGTCCGGTAGAGGTCGGCGTACAGCCCGCCCCGGGCGAGCAACTCGGCGTGGGTCCCGGTGTCCACCACCCGGCCGGCGTCGAGCACCACGATCAGGTCGGCATCGCGCACGGTGGACAGCCGATGCGCGATCACGAGCGACGTCCGCCCGCGCAGCGCCTCGGCGAGGGCGGCCTGCACGGCCGCCTCGGATTCCGAGTCCAGGTGCGCCGTGGCCTCGTCGAGCACGACGACGGCCGGCGCCTTGAGGAATACCCGGGCGATCGCGAGCCGCTGGCGTTCCCCGCCGGAAAGCCGATAGCCGCGGTCGCCGACGACGGTGTCCAGGCCGGCGGGCAGGCTCGCCACGAGGTCCCACAGGTGGGCGCGGCGCAGCGCCATCTCGAGGTCCGCGTCGCTCGCCTCCGGCCGGGCGTAGCGCAGGTTCCCGCCGATCGTGTCGTGAAACAGGTGCGCCTCCTGCGTGACGACGCCGATCGAATCCCGCAGCGACTGCTGGGTCACCGTGCGCAGGTCCGCGCCGGCCAACCGGATCGCCCCCGCCGTCGGGTCGTACATCCGGGTCGCCAGTTGCGACGCCGTCGTCTTGCCCGCGCCCGACGGCCCGACCAGGGCGACCATGCGCCCGGCGGGGACCCGGAAGGAGACGTCGATCAAGGTGTCCCGGCTCGGGTCGACGGCGTCCGCCGCGACCCCCTCCAGCGACGCCAGCGAGACCTCGGCGGCCGTCGGATACCGGAACGTCACGTCGTCGAACTCGACCGAGGCGCCGTGGGTGCCGATGTCGGCGGCGACGTCGTGGGCGTCGGGCGCGTCCCGGACGCTGGGCTCGAGGTCGAGGACCTCGAGCACCCGCTCGAAGGAGACCAGCGCCGTCATGACGTCCACCTGGACGTTCGACATCGCCGTCAGCGGCGCGTAGAGCCGATTCAGGTACGCCGTCAGGGCCACGACGACGCCGACCGTGATGGTGCCCTCGACCGCCATCACGCCGCCGAGGCCGTAGATGATCGCGACAGCAACAGCCGCGACGGCCGTCATCCCGACTCGGAAGGTCGTCGCGTACATCGCCGTGCGCACGCCGATGTCCCGGACCTGGCCGGCCGAGTCCGCGTACTGCGCCGACTCCCGCTCGGGCCGGCCGAAGACCTTGGCGAGGTGGGCGCCCGCGACATTGAACCGTTCGTTCATCATCTGGGCGGCGTCGGCATTCAGGTCATAGGCCTGGCGCGTGATGACCGCCAGCCGCCGCCCGACCCAGCGGGCGGGAAACACGAAGGCCGGCAGCAGCACGAGGCTGACCAGCGTGAGCTGCCAGGACATGGACAGCATGGCCGCCACCACAAAGATCACGGTCAGCCCGTTGGAGAAGACATTCGACAGCGTGGAGGTGAACGCCTGCTGGGCGCCCAGCACGTCCCCATTGAGCCGCTGGACGAGCGCTCCCGTCCGGGTCCGGGCAAAGAACGCCAATGGCATCTGCTGGACGTGATCGAAGACCGACGTGCGCAGGTCGTAGATCAGCCCCTCGCCGATCCGGGCCGACAACCACCGCTCGCCGAGGGCGAAGGCCGCCGCGAGCAGCGCCAGCCCCGCCACCAGGGCGGCCAGTTGGATCACGAGCGTTGTATTGCGGCCGACGATCCCGTCGTCGACCAGGGACCGAAAGACGAGCGGCGTCGCGGCGCTCGCTGCGGCGTCGAGCAGGGTGAGGACGAGAAACGCGGTGAGCTTGCCGCGGTGCGGCCGGGCAAAGGCGAGCACGCGGCGCAGCGTGTCCGGCCGCAGCCGGGTCCGGGTGACGGACGAGTCCTGCCGGTACGTGCGCATCCCGCGGTTGCCGTAGGCCGAGAAGGGGTTACCGAACGACATGCGACCTCCGCGGGTGGACGGGACGGCGGGCCGCGCCCCGGCGCCTGCCGGGCGCGGCCCCTCCTGGCAGGATGATCCCATGTTCCGCATCGCGCTGACCGGAGGCATCGGGGCGGGCAAGTCCGTCGCCCTCGAGCGACTCGTCCACCTGGGCGCCGTCGCCGTGGACTACGACGTGCTGTCCCGGCGGGCCGTCGAGCCGGGCACGGTGGGCCTCGAGGAGGTGGTGCAGCGATTCGGGCCTGACGTGCTGCAGCCCGACGGGGCGCTGGACCGCCCCGCGGTGGCCCGGATCGTCTTCGCCGACGCCGATGCCCGGGCCGACCTCAGCGCCATCGTGCATCCCATCGCGCACCGCCTCGCCGCCGAGGTGGAGGCCGCCGCCGCGGCGGCCGACCCCCGGGCGGTGGTGGTGCACGACATCCCGCTGCTCGCCGAGTCCGGACAGGTGGAGCGGTTCCACCTCGTGGTGACCGTGGCCGCCCCCGCGGAGGTCCGTCGTCGTCGGCTGATCGCCTCCCGCGGGATGACCGAGGCGGAGGTCGATGCCCGGCTCGCGGCCCAGGCCGACGACGAGCGCCGGGCGGCGCTCGCCGACGTCGTGCTGGACGGGTCGGGGGAGCCCGAGCATTTGCGGGCGCAGGTGGACGCGCTGTGGCAGCGGGTGCGGGCGGAGGTAGACGCCGAGGCAAGCGCCGAGGAGGCCGACCGGCGTTGAAAGCCCGGCGCCGCGCGCGAACGAGCCCGGGAGGCGATTGCCTCCCGGGCTCGGCTCGCTCACCGGAGGATCAGCGCGGCATCACCCGCCCGCGCCGCAAGTTGCCGGCTCGTCGTACCAGGTGACGACGCCGCCGAACTTCTTGCCCGTGGAGTGCGTCGCCGCGTCGCCGGTCTCGGCGAAGGCGAGTTCGGTCCACGCCGACGTGCCGGCGGTGGAGACATCGCCGCGGGCCCGGCCCGCGCCCGCCCCGTAGGCCAGATCGCGGATGAACGTTTCGAGCTGGGGTGCCGCCGCGCGCACGTCGTACGTGGTCTTGCGCGTGGGTTGGCAGGTGGAGAAGAGGTTGTACTTCGCGTCCCAGTCGATCAGGCGGTCCTCGGTCGCCTTCGTTCCCTTGCCGTTGGTGTCCGACTGCAGGACGTCCCGGTCCCAGCCGCCGTACAGCCAGTCGGTGCCCTGGTTGATCTGGTCGTTCGCCGGGTCGGCGTCGGCCAGGTCCGTCATCTCGAACCAACTGCACGGGTCCACCAGGTCCCCGATCGTGCCCTCGGGCACGGTCAGGTCGGTGCACGTCGTGCGCGACGGTTTGCCGTAGCTGCCCCGCGGCCTCCAATCGATGATGTCGGCGCCCTTGACCGAGTCGGCCGCGTCGCCGGCCACGGACGCGCCCCCGAACACGAGGTCGAGGTACTCGTCCTCGGTGCCGCGGTCGGCCGAGCCATCGGGGTTGCCCCGCCCGCCCCACAGGACGTCGGCACCGGCGCCGCCGAAGACGGAGTCGCCCCCGTTGTCACCATTGGCGAGGTCGTTGCCGGCCCCACCGAAGATGACGTCGTGGTCATCGCCGCCGCGCAGGCGGTCGGCCCCGCCGGCCGTCGTGCCCGGCAGCGGCATGGGCGCCTTCTTGGTCGCGGTCCACGCGCGGTCCTCGACGTCGGAGGCGAGATCCACCCGACGGTCGAGGCTGCCGATCCGAAGGCCGGTGAAGGAATCCGCCGGCGCTTGTGGGTAGGCCCTGGTGAAGGTGCCCTCGGCGGTGGAGTCGATGTACTGGCCGACGATCCCGCCGCGGTCCCCGAGCAGGGTGTCCTGGCCGGCGTCGCCGTTCAGGACGTCGTCGCCGAGTTCGCCGACCAGGTCGTCGTTCCCGGCTCCGCCGTGGATGGTGTCGTCGCCGTCCTGACCCCACATCCGGTCGTCGCCGGAACCGCCCGAGATGACGTCGGCGCCGAACGCGCCGTCGGCCTCACAGGTGGCGCGGCCCTCGACCGGCGTGCAGAACCGGGTGACGGGGGCGTGCTTGGCCGGCAGCGCGGCCGGGTTGTGGACCCGCACGGTGAACAGCCGGTCCGGCCGCTCGTTGCTGCGCGGGTTCTCCGGGTACCGGTCCACCTCGGTGCGATCGGTCCACGAGCCGCCCGATTCGACCGGGTCGCGCAGGAGCGAGCCATTGTCGCCGAGCACGACGTCGGATTCGCCATCGGCCTGGATCCGGTCGTCGCCGTCGCGGAAGCCCGCCACGGACGAGCCGCCGATCAGGTCGTCCTGACCATCCGGACCCTTCTCCGCCGGTGAGGCCGCCTCGCCCGGCCAGGCCGCGACCGGCATCGCGATGCCGGCAACGCCCGCGGCGGGATGCTCCCGATCGCCCGTCACGGCGACGATCTGGTCGCCGAACAACGCGTCGTTCCCGCCATTGCCCTCGGCGTAGTCGTCGTGCTTGCCGCCGAAGATGGCGTCGGCCCCGTCCTGACCCCAGAGGGCGTCGACGCCGTCGCCGCCGAGCAGGTAGTCCGAGCCGCCGTTGGCCGTGGCCTGATCGAACCGAATCACGGTCCGGCCGGCCACCAGCGTGCCGTCGGTCGAGGCCCGGCGCAGCACCGGCGTGGTGGTCCCGCCGCGCAGAATCAAGCCGTTGTCGCCGAGCACCGCGTCGTCGCCCGCGTGGCCGAGGATGACGTCTCCGGCGTCGGACTGTCCGGCCGACTTGTCGGTGCCGGTGCCCGGCTCCGTGGCGGTGGGTCCGGTGACCGCGGTGGTGGAGCCGCCGATGAGGTCGTCGGAACCGGTGCCGCCCTCGATCCAGTCGATGCCCGGGCCGCCCTCGGCGGCGTCGTCCGCCGCGCCGGCCTGGATGCGGTCGTCGCCGCCCTGCCCGAGGATCACGTCCTCGCCGGCGTCGCCCTGCAACAGATCGTTGCCGGCGTCGTCGGCGTCGGCGTTGGCGCCGAGGTCGAACAGGTGGATGTCGCGCGGCTGGTTGGTGCCCCGGTCCCGGCCGGTCAGTAGCGGGTTCGGTGCGCCGGCGGGGGGCAGGATCACCCCGTTGTCGCCGAGCAGGATGTCGGCGCCCGCGCCACCGGTGATGGTGTCGCCGGCGTCCGGCTGGCCCTGGCGGTCGTACGCGCCGAACAGGTTCAGCGCACCCGGAACCTTGGAGGTCGGCCGGGTCACGTCGCCACCGATCAGGTCGTCCCGACCGCCGTCGCCGGCGATCGTGTCGGCGTCCCGGCCGCCGACCGCGAGGTCGGCGCCGTCACCCGCGGCGATCGAGTCCGCGCCGCCCTGACCGAAGGCCGCGTCGTCGCCGGCGCCGCCGAGGATCCGGTCCGGCCCGAACACCTCGGCCGACGGCGCGTTCGCGCCGACGCCCGTGTCGAGCACCCGCACGGTGCGGTTCTTCGTGGCGCGACCCGCCAGGACCGGGGTCGCGGCGTCGTCCACGCTCGTGGGCACGACGTTCGCGTTGTCCCCGAGCAGGACATCCGCGTCCGCGCCGCCGTCCAGCAGGTCCCCCTGGTCGGGGGCCGACCGGTAGGAACCGCCGATCAGGTCGTCCGCGCCCTCCTCGCCGAACAACGAGTCCGGTGCGTCGGCCGGGTTCGGCCCACCCTCCAGGTGGTCCGCTCCCGGGCCGCCGTGCAGGACATCGGGCCCGACGCCGCCGAAGCCCAGGTCCGCGCCCACCGCACCGAAGATCTGATCGGCGCCGCCGACCCCCGCCCCGGTGAAGTCGAGCGGCCGGTAACCCAGCGGCGCGGCCTCGTCCGCGGCCCCGTTGTCACCGAGCAGCACGTCGACGCCGTCCTCGCCGTACAGGATGTCGTCGTCGTCCGGGCGCCCGGCGGCCCGAGTGCCGCCCACCAGCAGATCATCATCGGCGCCGCCGAACAGCGTATCCGCGCCGGCGTTGCCCTCGATCGTGTCCTCGCCGTCGTTGCCGTAGGCGGTGTCGTTGCCGGCGTTGCCGAACACGTTGTCCGCGTCGTCACCGCCGCCGAGCACGTCGTCGCCCGAGCCTCCCCAAAGGCGGTCCGCGCCGGTCCCGCCCGTGATGTCGTCGTTCCCGGACTGGCCGCACCCGCGGTCGTTGGCCCCTTCGAGCCGGACCCGGTCGTTGCCGCCCCCGGCGCGGACCACGTCCACGCCCGCGCCGCCCAGGATCAGGTCGGCCGCGCCCGCCGAGCCGTCGCCGGTCTCGTCGGCACCGGGCGTGTCGCCATCGGAAGCCACCTGCTCGCCGGCGATGCACATCTCGGCCGGCAGGTACTGGTCTCCGAACGAGTCGGTGCCACCGGCGCCGCCCACGATGTGGTCGCGGCCGGTGCCACCCACGAGCAGGTCCGACTGGGCGGTCTCGCCCTTGGGCAACGGCGTCGTGGTGATTGTGCGCGCCGGGCCGAAGCCGTCGTCGCCGTCCGGCTCGCTCAACTCGCCGGGCTCGGCAAGCACGTAATCCTCGCCCGGGCCGCCGAAGACCTCGTCCGAACCGAAACCGCCGGCGAGGACATCGTTGCCGGCACCGCCGAAGATGAAGCTGCGGGACTTCGCTGAACCCAACGAGCCGCCCTGCACCAGGTCGACCACCGCAGATCCGATCACCAGGTCCGACCCGGCCCCCGTATCCACCGTGTTCACAGCCGGGGTCTCGGGGTCGTCGGTGCCGTCGGCCGTGCCGGCCGCGTCCGCCAGGGCGGCCCGCTGCTCGGCTGTGATCCCCTTGCCCGGCACGTAGGGTGCACCGCCCACCAGGAATGGATCCGACGGTGCCTCGCCCGGGTAGAACAGGTCGTCGCCGTGGCCGCCGCTGATGGAATCGTTGCCGCGGCCACCGACGATTAGGTTCGATCCGAGGTTGCCGGTGAGCCGGCTCGTGACCGAGATGGTGTCGTCGCCGCCGTTGCCGTAGACCCGGTTCGTACCGGTCCCGACGGCGAGGGTGTCGTCCTCGCCGGGGCCGTCCATGGCCGGAGCGCCGACCGCCGTGGCGAAGCGGACGCCCGAAACCTCGATCGAGTTGGTCTCGGGTAGGCCCGAGTCGCCCGCGACCACGGAGTCGCCCGTGCTCGTCGAGATCTGGTCGCCGCCGGCCCCGCCGGCGAGGACCGCGACGGTACCCGGCCCGTTCGCCGCCGTCAGGATGTCGTCCCCGCCGCGACCGTCCACCCACGCCGGACCGGCGTCGGTGCTGATCTTGTCCGGGCCTTCCGAGCCGTAGATGACGGCCGGCGAGCGGAAACTCTCCCGCTGCGAGGCCTGCTTCGGGTTGCCGTCGCCGACGAGCGAGACGTGGAACGGCGTCGTGCTGTCCCGGCCGTCGATGACCACGCGCTTGAAGGCGCCCGGGTACTCCTGGATGAGCCCCAACCCCTCCACCGCGAAGCCGGTGACCGGGCGCGGGCCTCCTTCGGCCGGCGCGGCGTAGTCGTGCCGTTCGTAAATCTTGAACGTCTCCGGTTCGGTGCCCTTGGCGCCCCAGCCCCGGTTGCGGAAGCCTTCGGTCCCGGCCCGGCCCAGATGGATCACCAGAGTGTCACCGGATGCCGTCGCGAGGATCGGCGTCGTCGGCTCGCTGCAGTCCTTCGAATAGGAGAAGTCGAGCAGCGTGATGTCGACAATCGTCTTGCGCCACTTCAGCGACTTGAAGGGCAGCCGCAGCTTCGCCCACACCGAGACCCGGGCGCCGATCTGCCCCTTGGTCTCGAAGAGGCACAGCGGGTTCTGCTTGGCGGTGGATGTGAACTCGAAGAAGCGGAACTTCCCGTCGTTGTTCGGGTCCTTCCAGAAGAAGGAAACCCCGAGGTATATCCCCCCGTCCACCCCGGCGCTGACGATCCCCGCGTCCAGGGCGGCGCCGACGCTGAGCCCGCCGGAGAACTGGAGGGCGGGGAAGGACATGTTGTTCTGGTCCTTCGTGGCCAGGTAAAGCCCATCGAGCACGCCGGCGGCGCCCCGCTTGCCGGAGTGGTGGCCCTCCACCGCGTTGCGCAGCCCGTAGGTGTCGAAACCCGCGATCACGCGGGCCTGCACCCCGGCCGTTCCGCCGACCGTGATGAACACCGGCGGGAACGGCCAGATCGGACCGAACTTCTGCAGGTAGGTGAATTCCAACGCCAGCGGGCCGGAGTCGAACCGGATCAGGTCGACGTCGCCGTTGAGCAGGAGGTTGACCAACTGCTCGGGGTGTTCGAGGAGCGGCAGGGAGAAGCCGGCCTTATCCATGGCCGGGCCGGTGACCTCGCTGATCACGGCCTTGGCCTCCGCCGTGACCGGGGCGGGGGTGAATTTCTCCTTCAACTCCTCGATCTGGGCGGGCGTGGCCGCGGAGGTCAATGCTGCGGTGCCGTTCACCGTGAGGTCGCCGATATCGAGCGGCACACCGCCGGAGTCACTCACCTTCTTCACGACGTCGGACACGGTGGTCACGGCGCCTGCGACCGCCCCGACCGTCTCGAACATCTTCGTCTGCGGGCCGCCGGCGAGCGTGTTGGCCGCGGTGGCCAGCCACAGCAGGGTGATGTCCGGGCCGTCAAACATCTTGGAGAGATCCGAGACGCCGCGGATGGGCGAGTTGATTGTCTCCAGGATCGGCCGCAGCGGATCGAGGACGCGGTTGACCTCGTTGATCGCGGGCTTGACCTGGCCCTCCAGCAGCGAGCCGAGTTGGAAGGTGATGTCGGAGAACTCGATCTCGGGTGCTTTCGTGATGACAGTCGATCCGCCGACCACCGGTTTGACGGTGTCCGCGGAGAGCCCCCACGTCAAGCTGAAGTTCGTGCCGAGGCCGGGCAGCGTCTGGCCGGCCACGCCGGGATGGGCGGCGAGCTTCCAGTCGATATCGACATTGATGTCCGCGGCCACCTTGATGACCTCACCCGGATTGCCGACCAGGCGCGTGAGCGTGACGGCCTCCGTGGGGACCCCCCCGATCTCCATCGGCTCGCCGACCAGGTCGATCGATACCCCGCCCCGGACCTCGGCGGAGTCCTTGTCGGCGCCCCTCTTGTCGACCGCGATTTGGAAGATGGCCAGTTCCGCCTCGAGGTCGGACTCCCCGGGGTCTTCGTTGTGCAGGAGCTTTGCCGATACGCTTACATACGCTTCCTTTGCGTTTTTCGGATTCGTCGTTCTGATCACGAATCCCTGGTCCCGGTCGAGAGTCGCGGAGAAGGTGAAGCCGGCGTCGAGGCTTGCCTGGACCCCGCCCTTCCGGTTGCAGTCGTCCGACCGCTCGGCGTCGGCGCCGGCGCGCAGCGCGAGGCCCGGGATGCCGATGTCGACGGGAATGCTCTTGCACCATTCGAAGCCGTCGCTCCAGGTGAAGGTGACCGCCTGGATCGTGGTCAGGTCGTCGCAGGTCCACAGCGGCATCAGTTCCGGAATGTCCTCCGGGGGATCCGTCGGCGTGCCGGTGCCGTCGTCGGTGAACGACGTACCCGGGACGTCGCCGATCGTCTGCCACGTCTTGCCGTCGTCGGCCGACCGGACGACGAGATAGCCCGCAGCGTTCGGCACGCTCGACCAGGTGATCTCGTTGTAGTCCGCCGTGGACAGGGTCGCGGCGTTTTGCACCGTGACCCGGTCCGACCATTGCGTCGGCGCCTTATAGGTAGCCTGGTAGGCAACGACGGAATAGTGGTAAGGCACCTTCGCGGCGGTACCGGCCTGGGTGGCCTTGGCCTTGACGCCGGTGACCTGAGCGAGCGTGCCGCAGTTCTCGGTGATCGAGGCGCCGGTCGCCTCCTCGATCTTCGATTTCGCCCGGGCGTATTCCTCGCCGGCGAGGTCACCGATGCCGGTCAGGCGTTCGTGCAGCTCGCCGAGCGCGGCCGAGCCATGAGCGAGTTCCTTGCCGATCAGCGGGAGCCTGCCGCCGAGGCTCGCGGCGGTCATTCCGTTCTGCACGATGAGCAGATACTGCATGAGATTGTTCGGCATCGAGCTGATGTCGAACGGGTTGGTGCGAAGAGTCTTCTTGAGCGCCGCGAGGTCGGGGTAGGTGATGGCGATGTCCTTGAGCGAATCCGAGAGCTTGCCCCGGTCCGGGACGGTCACCCCGAACGAGTTCTTGGCGGCATCAGCCGACACCGGCTCGCCTTGCAGGTAGACCGGCAGCTTCGCGCACAGTAGTGCCTTGTCTCCGCCGCAGTCGGCCTTCGCCGTGAGCGCCGGGTCGACGCCGAGGACCGTGCTCAGGTCGGTCCGGCCCGACTTTGCGAGCGTGGCTCGGAAGCCGACTGCCCCGCTCGCCGGGTCGGCGGCGGTGCCGAGTTCGGCGGCGAAACCCAGCAGCGACACGCTATTGCGGGCCTGAATCTCGGCTGCCAGATCGGCCGCGACCGACGGGTCGATCAGGCCGATCGTCTTCGCGGTAGGCGTAAACACCGCGTCCAAACCGACGACGACACCCGCCTTGGCCGTTACCGTGGTGCTGACCTTCATCACGCCAGTGGACTCAGCGCCCAGGACCGACACCCCTTTGGTGTCGAGTACCAAGGGCTTGTCCTTGGTGTAGCGGCGGGTGTAATCCAGATCGAGGACGACCGACTTCTTGTCGTCCGCATCCTCGTACCGGACGCCCACCGGCTTGCCGAGCGCCTTGTCCACGATGTCGAGGGCTTGCTGCAGCGTTCCCGGGGTGCCCGCGGCGAGGTCGTCCACGGCTGCGGTCAGCGGGGTGGCGATGGCGACGCCCTTGCCGTCCTCCAGGAGGGCGTCCGCGATGCTCATGTTGAGCACAGGCAGCTTGGTCCGCCCGGCTTCGGTCAGGAGTTCCGGCGTCCGCAGACCGACATCGGTCACCTGCAGCGCCTGCGCGACCCGGCCGAGCAGCTCGCGGGGCTTCGCCGGGTCGATGTCGAAGGTGAGGACCGAGCCGATACCGTCCAGGTCCGCCTTGCAGCCCTCGGGAGCCTTCGCGATGGAGCACTTGTCCAGCGACCAGGTCTGGTCCTTCGGGAAGAAGTCCGGAAGCCCGGTGGCCCGGACGATGCCGTCGGTGACCTTGACGGCCGCGTTGAGGTCCAGGTCGACCACCTTCGCGGGTTCCTTGACCGCCTCTTCGACGACGGCGAGGATCGGGCGGTAGTCCTTGTTCGAGACCTTCAGTCGAAGCATCGGCTCGCCGCCGTCGTCCCGGGTCATGGCGAGCTTCCCGCCGGCCGTCACGCCCAACGCGCCGGCGGTGCCCGCGGCGTCGATCGCAGTCGCGAGGGGGAAGTCGGCCTGCGCCGAGGCTTCCTTGACGAGGGTTCGATCGGTGCCCGCCGGGGTGCTCTCGTGGTAGGTCACCGTGCCGTCCGGATGGGTGACCTTCAGCGGCGGGTCATGCTTCTTCGAAGGCTGAAGGTCGAACGCCAGGTCGAGCTCGACGGTGTAGTTCGGGTCGTAGGTCGCCCGCGGTTGGCCGGCGACCGCACCGTGCACGCCGCGCTTGCCCAGGCCGAGCAGACCGCCGAGGTCGACCAGACCGGTCTGGATGCCCTGCCCATCCGCGGTCGGCACATGGGCGGCCACACCCTTGGCGTCCCGCTCGAGTTTCAGCGTGAACGGGAGCCGATGGTTGCCGGGGTCGTACTCGCCGGCCCGCACCGATATGCCGGGGGCGGCTGCCAGGCCGTCGAACAACTCCTGGACGGAATTCCACGTCGGCTGCCCCTCATTCGGCTCGCCCGCCTTGGTGATATGGCCGCGCAGGAACGCGGCCAGATTCTCACTGAGGTGCAGGAGATCGGCGACCGTGCCGCGCATGTACGGCAGATCCACGTTCCCCTCCCCGGCGCCGACATGCAGCCGCTGCAGGCCGTCCAGCATCGCGCCGGCCAGCGCGATCCCCTCGCCCGTGTCGCGGATCGACATCGTGAGGAAGTCGCTGATCCCGGCGAAGCCCTCGTCGTCGACGTCGAGCTTCGCCCAGTCGGTCATGCCTGGCCAGGTGAACTTCACCGTGCCCTTGGCCGGCTCGGCGAGTGCGGAGCCCGAGGACCTGACGGAGAAGGTCCCGGACGCTCTGGGGGTACCGTCGAATGCGATCCGCGGCAGCTTTGCGGCAGATCCCTCGGCCGCCAACTCGCCATCGCCGGCGTTCCCGCCGGGCCGATCGAAGTCGAGATAGCCGTCGCCATCGGGGTCGGAAATGGTGCCCGACCAGGCGGCCGACACGCGAACCGGATCATCCTTGTCGTCGTCGATTTCGACGCCGAGGATGCCCACCGAGCCGGTGGAAACGCCGATGCCGTCGAGCGTGACGCCGGCCTTGATCTGCGGCGCTCGATCGCCGCTCGCGACGACTCGGGGTGTGGGGACACCGTCGACCTCGTCGGTCGTCACGGAAAATGCGATCGACACCTCGGCCTCGGCCCGGACCGATTCGGGTCTGGTGGAAAGAGCGAAGACCGGGTCGAGGCTTATCGATGTCGCGACGTCCTTCGCGACGCGAAGCGTGTAGCGGTCGCCCGCCTTGCTGAGGTCGGCGCCCAATTCGGGGCGAGCCGTCTTGAACAGCGATCCGGGGGAGATCCCGACCAACGGCAATGGCCGGGCGAACACCTCGTGGTCCGCGATTCCTTTGGCCCATTCGGCCACCGCGGCCGCGTAGGTGTCCTCCGGGGTCAACGCCGACGCCGCAGGGGCAACGAGTATCCCTTGGGCGAGGAGCGCGCCGGCTGATGTGGCCCCGATGAGGGCCCTCACCGCAATGATGCGCATGACATTCCCTTTCTGCCAGGACCCGGCCGCCTTCGGCCGGATGGCGACATGCTCGGCGTCGGCCGACCGGCCGGCACCGCTTCGGACGCCCGTCGGTTCGCCGACGAAACACGGGTCCAGCGCGAACGTAGACGGCGCCCGGCGGGCCATTCAAGAAATCCCGACCGGAACGTTCCGCCAAGCGACTGCTCTCGAACGGCCTCCCGTTCAAGGAACTTGAACCGGAATGTTCCGGGCAGATCGAGCTTCCGATCCGCCGGCCCCCGTGCTTGAGTCGGGCCACCGACCGCGCATCGAGTCGGGACCCACGTCGAGTCAGGAAAGGTCCGAGATGAAGATCAAGAAGTCGGTTCGGGGTCTCAGCAGGGACCCGGGCACGGTCGTGGCCGGGCGTAGCTCGGCCGGAATCAAGCTCGCATTGACCGCGGCGATCGCGGCGTGCGGGCTCGCCGGGACGGCGGCGGCCGCGCCGGCATCGATACACGAGGTGTCAGCCGGGTCCAAAACCGTGGTCGATGCTGTTGCGCCGGTTGCCGAGGACCCGGCTGCGTCGGCGGCGGGCGCGGGCTTCACGGATGCGATGTCGCCGGGTTCGTACATCCTCGGGAAGCAGCTCAGAGTCCGGCTCTTTGCAGACGTCCTCGGGGTGCCCCGAGCCGGCGCACGGGTTTCCGTTGAGCGCAGCAGGTTTACCGCCGGGGGGTTGGCCGGCTTGAAGGCTCGAATCAGATCGAATGCTCGTGGCCACTCGTTCGGAATGTACTACGATCCGAGCAGCGACCGATTGGTGGTCGAAGGGGACCTCCCCCCCGACGTCCTACCCAGTCGGGACGTGCGCGCCGGAGCTGTGGAGCTCTCGACCGAAGCGGTGGCGTTCGAGACAGAGACGTCGGGAGCCGCGGCGGAGCCGAAACCGACGCAGCCGTTGTTGTCGACCCGAGACAATGATGCCTCCCCACACTTCGCCGGGGCCCGGATTCACATTTACGGAAAGGCCGCGAGCGGTGACTGCACGGTCGGGTTCCCGGTGCGCCGGGGCGGTGAAACATATCACGTTACCGCCGGACATTGCGGTGAAGTGAACGACGCGCTGGATTCGGGCCGACACGATTACGGCCGACTGAAGGAGATCGCGGACCGCTCAAAGTACGACGTCGCACTCATCAACGATTACGTCGTCGGCAACAATGAGAACCGTCTGGACTGGGAGGTTATGTGGACGGACGAGCAGGTGCGCGACAGGACCGGGAAGCTCAAATGGAGGGGTGACTGGTCAGAAATCGCGAAACCGACGAGGAACGCCGCGGGAGGTTGGCAGTCGGCCTATGCGGATCCACTGGTGGGAACCGAGTACTGCACGTCGGGCGTCACCACCGGCCTGCAATGCCGCAAGAAGGTCGTCGACCTCAAGGCGGAGGCTTGTTTCACGAACCCCGCGGACCCGACGAAGCCGGCACAATGCCTCAAGAACCTGGTGAAGGTGACCGGAGGGACGCCGTCCAGACCAGGAGATTCAGGTAGCGCTCTCATCCTCATGCTCAAGGGCGGGAAGGTTTATCCCCGCGGCATCACCCTCGGCAGCGGGTATTTCCACAAGTGGTCCACCATTCGGGACGCCCTGCGCGTGACCGAGCCGTGTGCCGGCGACGATCCCGAACCGCTGGCCGGATGCCCTGTGCGCAGCCCGTGACCGGGCCGCATCCGGCGCTTCCCTTTCGCCCGCCGGCGGCTCGACAGCGGGTTGCGCGGGGCCCGTGCTCAAGTCGGACTCGGTCGCTTCCCACTGCATGGTCGTGGGCGGCTGGTCGTGGGCGGCCGGTAGTGGGCGGCCGGGGTGCGAACGAGTCCTGCCGTGAGTTGTCCGCCCGCTGAAAAGTGCTCGGCCTCATGCCTCTTGACCTGGCGCCGCCGAAGGGTTCGACGCCGTTGCGTCGGCCCGACCCCTGACGCGCGCGGTGGCCGGCCGGCCGGCTACGCTCCTGTCGGTGCGCCGCCGTACGGTGGTGTCATGCGTCCTGTGACCGACCTGCAGCGGACCGTTTCCCGGTTCGAAGTGATCTCCGACTACACCCCGTCGGGTGACCAGCCGACCGCCATCGCGGATCTGGCCGGGCGGCTGCGGGCGGGGGAGAAGGACGTCGTCCTGCTCGGGGCCACCGGGACCGGCAAGTCGGCGACGACGGCGTGGCTGATCGAGGAGTTGCAGCGCCCCACGCTGGTCATGGCCCCGAACAAGACGCTGGCCGCCCAGTTGGCCACGGAGTTCCGCGAGTTGCTGCCGAACAATGCTGTCGAGTACTTCGTCTCGTATTACGACTACTACCAGCCCGAGGCGTACATTGCGCAGACCGACACCTACATCGAGAAGGACTCCTCGATCAACGACGAGGTGGAGCGGCTGCGGCACTCGGCGACGAGTTCGCTGCTGACCCGGCGCGACGTCGTCGTCGTCGCCTCGGTGTCCTGTATTTACGGGCTCGGGACGCCGCAGGAATACGTCGACCGGATGGTTCGGCTCGATGTCGGTGACCGGATCGAGCGCGACGACTTGTTACGGCAGTTCGTGACGATGCAGTACACGCGAAACGACCTCGCGTTCACCCGCGGGACGTTCCGGGTCCGCGGCGACACCGTCGAGATCATTCCGGTCTACGAGGAACTCGCGATCCGGATCGAGTTCTTCGGCGACGAGATCGAGTCGATCCAACTCCTGCACCCGCTGACCGGCGACGTGATCCGCGCGGAGCAGTCGGTCAACCTGTTCCCCGCGACGCATTACGTCGCCGGCCCGGAGCGGATGGAGATGGCGATCGGGTCGATCGAGGCCGAACTGGCCGAGCGGCTCGCCGAGCTCGAGCGGCAGAACAAGCTGCTCGAGGCGCAGCGGCTGCGGATGCGCACGACCTACGACATCGAGATGATGCGCCAGATCGGCTCGTGCTCGGGGATCGAGAACTACTCGCGGCACATCGACGGGCGCAGCGCCGGGACGCCGCCGAATACGCTGCTCGACTTCTTCCCCGAGGACTTCCTCCTGGTGATCGACGAGTCGCACGTCACCGTGCCGCAGATCGGGGCGATGTTCGAGGGCGACATGTCCCGCAAGCGCAGCCTGGTGGACCACGGCTTCCGGCTGCCGTCGGCAATGGACAACCGGCCTCTGCGCTGGGAGGAGTTCGTCGAACGGATCGGGCAGACCGTATATCTGTCCGCCACGCCGGGTCCGTACGAACTGGCCCAGTCCGACGGCGTCGTCGAGCAAATCATCCGGCCGACCGGGTTGATCGACCCGGAGGTGGTGGTCAAGCCCACCACCGGTCAGATCGACGACCTGTTGCACGAGATCCGGGAGCGGGCCGAGCGCGACGAGCGCGTGCTGGTCACCACGCTGACCAAGAAGATGGCCGAGGATCTCACGGACTACCTGCTCGAGAAGGGCGTCCGGGTGCGGTACCTGCACTCGGAGGTGGACACGCTGCGCCGCGTCGAACTGCTGCGTGAGTTACGGCTCGGCGAGTTCGACGTCCTGGTCGGCATCAACCTGCTGCGGGAGGGGCTCGACCTGCCCGAGGTCTCGCTCGTCGCAATCCTCGACGCCGACAAGGAGGGCTTCCTGCGATCGGGGACGTCGCTGATCCAGACCATCGGGCGCGCCGCGCGACACGTGTCCGGTCAGGTGCACATGTACGCGGACAGGATCACACCCGCGATGGCGAACGCGATCGACGAGACCAACCGACGCCGGGCCAAGCAGGTCGCGTACAACGAGGCCAACGGCATCGACCCGACCCCGCTGCGCAAGCGCATCGCCGACGTGACCGACATGCTCGCCCGGGAGGACATCGACACCGATGCCCTGCTCGCGGGCGGCTACCGACAACCGGGCGGACCTCGCGGTCGGCGGGGCGCGGCGGCGCCCGGCGGGGTCAAGGAGGGGGTGGCGCCCGACCGGCGGCTCGCGGCCGGCGCGGCCGGCGACCTCGCCCAACTGATCCAGGAACTCACCGATCAGATGCACGCGGCGGCCGGGGAGTTGCAGTTCGAACTCGCGGCCCGGCTGCGCGACGAGGTCTCCGGGCTGAAGCGGGAACTGCGCGAGATGCAGGCCGCGACGGCCTAGATGGGTGATTCCTGACTATTGTCGCCGCCGGGACTCATCCGACCTCGGCGCACGAGGTAGAGCCCCGCCGCACGAGGTAGAGCCGTGGCGCGCCCGACACGCCGGTCCGGCGACGCCGCGGATCTACCTCGGCCGCACCGGCTCGCGCTCTCGCGACTCTCAGCGGGCCGCGTCGGACTGGCCATGGCCTATGCTGGACCCTGGTGGAGGGGAGTATTCCTTCGCGGCGACATCGTCATCACGGCAACCCGGACCGGTGCGGTCGGTCCGGGAGGCCCGGGGTCGCCGGTCGGTGTCGGCGGGTGAGCCCCGCGACCCGGCGGAAGAGACCTCCGGTACTGACCCCTATGTACCGGAGGTTTCCCAAATGGTCCATGAGTTGCCGCTCGGGTTCGAGGTGGGCGCCCTCGTCTTCCTGTTGCTGCTGCTCCTGGCGGACCTGATGATCGTCGGCCGCCGACCACACATCCCGTCGATGCGCGAGAGCGCGGCCTGGGTGAGCTTCTACGTCGGGTTGGCCATCGTCTTCGGCATTGTCGTGTGGGCGATCGGCGGGGCCCAGCCCGCGGGCGAGTTCTTCACCGGGTGGCTGACGGAATACAGCCTGTCGGTCGACAACCTGTTTGTCTTCATCGTCATCCTGGCCAGCTTCGCCGTCCCCCGCGACCAGCAACAACGGGTGCTGATGGCGGGCATCATCATCGCGCTGGTGTTGCGCGCAGGATTCATCCTGATCGGCGCGGCCGTCATCGAACGGTTCGAGTGGGTGTTCTACCTGTTCGGCGCCTTCCTCATCGTCACCGCGATCAAGCTCATCGGCGGTCATGAGGACCCGGAGGAGTACCAGGAGAACCGACTGGTGCGCATGCTGCGCCGGGTCCTGCCGCTGGGCACCCGGTACGACGGCGGCAAGTTCCGTTCGATCGAGAACGGCCGGCGGGTCTGGACGCCGATGGTGATTGTGCTGATCGCGATCGGCTCGACCGACGTGCTGTTCGCCGTGGACTCGATTCCGGCGATCTTCGGCCTGACCAAGGACCCGTTCCTGGTTTTCGCGACGAACGTCTTCGCCCTCATGGGCCTGCGCCAGTTGTACTTCCTGCTGGGCGGCCTGCTGCAGCGGTTGATCTATCTGCCGCTGGGCCTCGCGCTGATCCTCGGCTTCATCGGCGTCAAGCTGGTGCTGGACGCGCTGCACGGGAACACGCTGCCGTTCGTGAACGGCGGCGAACACATCGAGTCCGTGCCGACTGTGCCGATCTGGCTCTCGCTGACGGTCATCGCCGGCACGCTCATCATCGCGACGTTGGCGAGCCTCGCCCGGACGCGGCGCGTCCACGGACCGGTCCGGCGCAGCCGCCCGGACGCCGGGAAGTCGGCCGAGGCGGACGCCACCCAGGATGCCGCCGCCGATTCGCCCTCCGACGCCGTCGCCGATTCGCCGTCCGACGCCCCGTTCGGCTCGGCGGTCGACGCTCGGCCCGAGCCGGAGGCCGGGGCGCGTCGCCAGAACCGCTGACGCCGGCGTTCGCCGGCGCCGTTCACCGCTGACGCCGGCGTTCGGCGGCGAAAACGTGCCCTCAGACCCGATCGGCCCAGTCGCCGATCACCGGGGTCCACGGCCGGGCGCTGCGCGCCGTGATCAGCCCGGCGCGGTGAAACGGGTCGTCGGCCAAGAGGGCCAGGGCCGCGGCCGGGGTGTCGGCCTCCACGATGATCAGGCCGCCATCGGGCGCACCCTCCGACGGCGGGGTCGGCCCGGCGGCGCGCAGCCGACCGGCGTCGTGCAGGGCGCGCAGAAAGCCGCGGTGCTCGGGGCGCAGGCGGGCGAGGTCGGCGGGCCGATCGGCGTACACGTAAGTGACGGCTTGCATGGGTCCATTGAACCGCAGCGCCATCGAGCGGCAGCGCCATTGAACCGCAGCGCCATCGAGCCGCTACCGCGGGCCCGCCCCGGCCCCGATCCGCCGACCGGGCGTCAGGTCAGATCAGATCCAGGGTCCGTGGTCCGCGCACTCGGGGCAGCGCCGCGTGGCGACCAGCGGCTGACCCGCGCTGGTCGTCGTCGAGAGCGCCTCGCCGCTGCCCAGACGCTGCCACGCGTCCGGCACCCGCAATTCACCCCAGCGGCTGAAGTCGCGTGCCTCCTCATTGGGGCAACCGTCGAAGTGGCCGCGGCCGGAGGGGGCCACGAGAACGACCGTCGAGGAGAGCGCCGCGGCGTGCCGGCCGGTCTGCCCGTGCGAGCAGGACTCCGACCGGTCGGTGTCACAGGTTTGGCACGACGTCATGCCCAGACGCTAACTGCGTCGAGGGGGCACCGCCAACTGAGGCCGGCGCTCACCAGCCCCGCTCCCGCCACTCGTTCAGGTGAGGACGTTCCGCGCCGAGCGTGGTGTCGCCGCCGTGGCCCGGGTAGACCCATGTCAGGTCGTCGAAGCGGTCGAAGAGCCGCGTGGACGCGTCCGCGAACAGGCTCTCGAAGCGCTGCGGATCCTGCTCGGTATTGCCGAGTCCGCCGGGGAAGAGTGAATCGCCCGTGAACAGGTGCGCCCGCCCGGCGACGGCCTCGGCGGCGGCGACCCGTTCTGGTTCGCGGTAGACGAGCGTGATCGAGCCGGGCGTGTGCCCGCGCAACTCGATGACCTCCAGGACGATGTGACCGGCGGTGATCACGTCCGCGGATCGGACCGACTCCCCGATCGAGGCGCCCGTCGTGGACTCGATCTCGGCGACGTCGTCGGCCCCGGCGATGAGCCGGGCCCCGGTCACCGCGGCCAGCGAGGCGAGCGCCTCGGTGTGATCGGTATGCGAGTGGGTGGTAACAATCGCGTCGAGCCGCCCCGCGGCCGAGCCGGCCTTGACCAACTCCAGCAGGCGGTCGGGCTCCGCCGCGGCGTCGATCAACACCTGGGTGCCGTCCCGCCGGCAGGTGAGCAGGTACGCGTTGTTCTCCCACTCGCCGACGGCGAGCTTACGAATCTCGATCTCGTCCAGCACTCGCGTGTCGAACGGGCCGCCGACGGCGACCGCACCGGTGTATGTCACGCGTTCAGTCTGCCGCATCCCGCCGGCTGCGCCGAACCCGCGGGCCGGGCGAGCCCACCCCGCCGCCAACCCGAGTCGAACATGTGTGCGATCCGTGCGGGCGGGACGTACGATGGCGCCGTGAGCAATCGCCTCGTCATCTCCGGAGCCCGCGAACACAACCTCCGGAACGTCGATCTTGACCTGCCGAGGGACACGCTCATCGTCTTCACCGGGCTCTCCGGCTCCGGCAAGTCGTCGCTGGCCTTCGACACGATCTTCGCCGAGGGGCAGCGCCGTTACGTCGAGTCGCTCTCGGCCTACGCGCGTCAGTTCCTCGGGCAGATGGACAAGCCCGATGTCGACTTCATCGAGGGGCTCTCGCCCGCGGTCTCGATCGACCAGAAGTCGACCAACCGCAATCCCCGCTCGACGGTCGGCACGATCACCGAGATCTACGACTACCTGCGGCTCCTGTACGCCCGCGCCGGCACCCAGTACTGCCCGGAGTGCGGCGAGCGGGTGACCGCGCAGACGCCGCAGCAGATCGTGGATCGCCTGCTCGAACTGCCCGACGGCACCCGGTACCAGGTGCTCGCCCCCGTAGTGCGCGGGCGCAAGGGCGAATACGGCGACCTGTTCCGCGAGCTGCAGTCCAAGGGTTTCGCCCGGGCCCGGGTCGACGGCGAGGTGGTCGCCCTCACGGACCCGCCCCAACTGGAGAAGAAGCTCAAGCACAGCATCGAGGTGGTGGTCGACCGGCTGGTCGCCCGGGACGGCGTGCGCCGTCGGCTGACCGACTCCGTCGAGACCGCGCTCGGCCTCGCCGGCGGGCTGATCCTGGTCGATCTGGTCGACGCCGACCCGGACGATCCGGGCCGGGAACGCCGCTTCTCGGAGCGGCGCGCCTGCCCGAACGACCACGAACTCGCCCTGGACGAGATCGAGCCCCGGACCTTCTCCTTCAACGCGCCCTACGGCGCCTGTCCCGAGTGCACGGGGATCGGTTTCCGGTTGGAGGTCGATCCGGACCTGGTGGTCCCGGACGAGGAGCGGTCGTTGGCCGACGGCGCCGTCGCGCCGTGGGCGCAGACCTCGTCCGAGTACTTCGGCCGGGTGCTGACGGCGCTCGCCGACGACCTCGGCTTCTCGATGGACGTGCCTTGGCGCGCGCTGCCCGAGCGGGCCCGGCAGGCCGTCCTGTACGGGCAGAACCACCAGGTGCAAGTGCGCTACCGCAACCGATGGGGCCGCGAGCGGCAGTACGCCACGGGCTTCGAGGGCGTCATCACCTTCCTGGAGCGCCGGCACGCCGAGACGGATTCGGACTGGTCGAAGGAGAAGTACGAAGCCTTCATGCGGGAGGTCCCGTGTCCCGTCTGCGAGGGGACGCGGCTCAAGCCGGAGGTGCTCGCCGTCAAGGTCGGCGGGAAGTCGATCGCGGACCTGTGCCGGCTCTCGCTGCGGGAGGCCAAGACTTACCTCACCGGTCTCGAGCTGGGCGAGCGCGAGCGGGTGATCGCGGCGGAGGTGCTCAAGGAGATCCACGCCCGGTTGGGCTTCCTGCTCGACGTCGGGCTGGACTACCTCTCGCTCGAACGGCCGGCGGCGACGCTGTCCGGTGGGGAGGCGCAGCGCATCCGGCTCGCCACCCAGATCGGCTCCGGTCTGGTGGGGGTGCTGTACGTCCTCGACGAGCCGAGCATCGGCCTGCACCAGCGGGACAACCGGCGGCTGATCGAGACCCTGACCCGGCTGCGCGACCTCGGCAACACGCTGATCGTCGTCGAGCACGACGAGGACACGATCCGGACCGCGGACTGGATCGTCGACATCGGGCCGGGCGCGGGGGAGCACGGCGGCCGGGTGGTGCACTCGGGCGACTACGCGGGGCTGCTGGCGGCGCCGGGCTCGGTGACCGGCGCCTACCTGGCGGGGCGGCGCAGCATCGCGCTGCCCGGCCACCGCCGGCCGATCGACCCGGACCGGCAGGTCGCCGTGGTCGGCGCGCGTGAACACAACCTGGCCGGGATCGATGTCAGCTTCCCGTTGGGCACCTTCACCGCGGTGACCGGCGTCTCCGGCTCGGGCAAGTCGACGCTGGTGAACGCGATCCTGTACAAGGTGCTCGCGAACGAATTGAACGGGGCGCGGCAGGTGGCCGGCCGGCACACGCGGGTGACCGGGCTGGGCCACCTCGACAAGGTTGTGCACGTGGATCAGGGGCCGATCGGGCGGACCCCGCGGTCCAACCCGGCGACCTACACCGGCGTCTGGGACCACGTCCGCAAGCTCTTTGCGGAGACCACCGAGGCGAAGGTGCGTGGGTACACCCCGGGGCGGTTCTCCTTCAATGTCAAGGGTGGACGCTGCGACGCCTGCTCCGGCGACGGCACGATCAAGATCGAGATGAACTTCCGTCCCGACGTGTACGTCGACTGCGAGGTGTGCCACGGCAAGCGGTACAACCGCGACACGCTCGCCGTGCACTACAAGGGCAAGAACATCGCCGAGGTGCTCGAGATGCCGATCGAGGAGGCCGCAGAGTTCTTCGAGCCGATCCAGGCCATCCACCGCTACATGAAGACACTCGTCGACGTCGGGCTGGGGTATGTGCGTCTCGGACAGTCCGCCACGACGCTCTCCGGCGGCGAGGCCCAGCGCGTGAAGCTCGCCGCCGAGCTGGCGCGGCCCGACACCGGCCGGACCCTCTACGTCCTCGACGAGCCGACCACCGGGCTGCACCTGGACGACGTCGAGGAGCTTCCGGGTATCGTCGAGGTGGAGCCCGGTGGTCGGCTCGTCGAGGACGTAGAGGGTCCTGCCGGTGTCGGGCCGGGCCAGCTCGGCGGCGAGTTTGACCCGCTGGGCCTCGC
>JAVBMU010000016.1:0-16710 GCA_031552185.1 Cellulomonadaceae bacterium
TCGAGCTAGGCGCCGAAACGTCCCGCGGACGACCGATCGCTCTGAACATACTGGCCGGAGATCTGCTCCGTCTTGGTGGCGATCTGGCCCAGAAGCTCCTGCATCTGGGTAACCGAGTTGGTCCACTTGCGCTGGGCAGCGTCGTACGCCACCTGCGCCTCGCCGCCCCAGGCGGACCGCAGCCTGCCAACGGCGGTCTCGAGCCGGTCGAGCTCGGCGCGAATGTTCTGCGCCCCGGACCGGATCTCGCCGGACAGAGCCGTCACTTGTGCCGGCTTGACCGACATCGATTCCATCGACATATCAACTCCTCACGTCAGGTTGTGGTGGGTGGTGCTCAGGACTCGTTCATCATCGACGCCATGCCGGCGATCGTGTCCTGGTGCGACTGCTCGGTGGCGGCCTGGTCCCGCTCGGTGCCCGCCAGGGCGTCCTCGAGCGTGATCAGGACGTTGTTGAGGGTGCGAACCTGCTCGTCCCACCGGTTCATCAGGCCCGTGAACGCCGCAGCCGCGGCACCCGACCAGTAGCCCCGAAGCGACTCGATCTCGCCGCGGACCTTGGCCGTCTGCTGGTCGATCCCCGACTTCGCCTCCCGGACCGCTGCCGCGCCTTGCCGCAGTGCGCCCTGTTCGGCGGAAATGATGTCTGCCATCTACCTACCTCCCGCTGTCTCCGATGACGTGGGGTGGGCCGCCGGCAGCGGCACCCATCGTCACGATCTACGCAGGTCTACCATAACCGTCACGACGGACTGGTCAAAAACTCATCCACAGGGCGGTGGCGCTCAAAAGCGCGGAGTCCGCGGCGCGGGGACGCATCGCCGCAGACGGCCGGGCTTTGACAGCGACCGCGCGGGCGCCGTAGCCTCCGAACCAGGCAATTGCGTCGAATACGGATCGGCCGGGCGAAGAGTCGGGGAGGCGATGTTGTGCCGGGGCAACTGATCGCGAATGTGGGGCTAATGAAAGGTTCGTCGGACCAGTTGGCGAGCCAGGCGGACGGGATCGGCGCGATCCTCGACAACCTCGACTGCCAGGTGCGGACCCTACTGTCCCGCTGGGGCGGCGACGCACAGGAGGCTTACCAGCATGCCCAGGCGGACTGGGGTCGGTCCCTGGCGGCCATGCGAGACCTCCTGGCGGAAGCCGGGCGGTTGACCGGGAAGGCGGCGGGGCGATACGACGCGGCCGACGCCTTCGCCCTGCGTCGATTCGGCGGCTGACGCGATGCCCGAGGGCTTCCGCGACCCCACCCTGGAGCGCTTGCGCGAAGACTTTGCCGCCGCTGCGGCCCCGTTCCTCGGCGCCCGCGTCGACCATCCGATCGTCCGGCGGGACGAATCGGGGGCCGTCGAGGTGACGCTCGCCGAGGGGCCGCCCACGATTCGAGTGCTCGACGGCTGGGCAGATCGCTGCGCGCCGGACGCGCTCGGGGCACTCATCCTCGCGACGATCGATCAGGCGGCGACCGAGCGCCTGCAGGCGTGGACCACGGCCGTCCAGACCCGAATCGACGAGCCGCCGAGCCGGCCCGACCGGCCCGATCCCGACGCACCCGGCTACTCCGGCGCTCCCGGCGACCTGGGCGGCTTCGCAGACCGCAGCGACCCCGGCGCGATCTTCGCCGAGCGCGCCGAGCGCGACCGCAATCCCCTGCCGGCCCTGCTCAGTCTGCTCGAGACACTGGACCAGCAGCTCGATGCCGCCTTCGACGCCCTTTCCACCGGCGCCGCCGGGACCTGGACCGGACAGGCCCACGGAACGGACGCCGCCGTCAAGATCGATGCCACGGAGAACATCGTCGCGATCGACCTGAATCCGAGGTGGCTGGCGCAGGCCGACGGCCGGGAGGTCACCCAAGCCGTGAACCGGGCGCTCGCCGCGGCGCTCGCCGCGCGGCGCGTCGAGGGCCCGGCGGGCCAGTTCGTCGGCACACCGCTCGAACGGATGGGCGAGACGCTCTCCTCGCCGGACGCGACCCGAACGTGGCTGCGCGAGAACTCGAGAAGGGCGGACTGAGATGACGACGCTGAAGGTCGCGTTGGAGGCCCTGACCGCCGACGCCGCGCTCTGGGACGACGCCGCCGATGCGATCGGCAACGCCCGCGCCGCCGTGGCCGGACTCGCCATCGACTACCACGACTTCTCGGTCTGCGGCCAGAACGCCGCCCATGCATACCAGGCTGTCCGGGCCAAGGTCGAGGCACTGTTGGCTTCCGGTGTAACCGAAGTCAGGGGCGGCGCCGACGCGCTGCGCGAGGTCCGCCAGGAGTACGAGAGCGCGGATACGGCCACACGGGAAGAGGTAGGCGCGCTGTGGGAAGCCGAGTGAGCCGCCGCGAGGGCGCGGGCCAACGAGGAAGGGGAAAGCCGTGAGTACCGACTCGGGGGTCGGCGGCGATTTTGAAGCCGTGCTCGACAGGATTCGGAGCCTGTGCGAGAAGATCGGGACGAAGATCGAGTGGTTCCGCCAGAAGATCGACTCGCTCCTGAGCGAGGTTCCGGACATGCTGAGCTGGGTCGTCGACCGCGTCCGGGAGGGCTGGAACCTCCTCGTGGGCAAGCTCGCGGAACTCTGGGATTGGATCGACGAAAAGCTGGCCTACGCCGGGAGCCCCCATGCGCTCGGCGCCGCCGCGGACCGCTGGCGCATGCAGGTCGGCCACCCGGCGGACGCCGCGGCAACTCGAGTGACCGACGGCGCGCTGCAGGTCGATGACTGCTGGCAGGGCCCAGCGGCCGACCAGTACCGGCAGCGGGTCGCCGAGCAGCGCGAGACGCTCGCCGCGATCCGATCGGATTTCGCCAATCCGATCGCCGATGCCCTCGACGACGTCGCCTGGGCGATCTACGCATTCTGGACCGGCATCGGCGGCGCGCTGGTCGGGCTGGTCGCCACGATCGTCGGCGCCGCAGGGACGATCCCGACCGTCGTCGGCATTCCGGCCGGGACCGGGATGGTCATCGCCGGGATCCTCACCTTCCTGGGCAGCGCGGGGGCGGCGACCTACGCGCTCACCGAGAAGGCCGGCGGCGCGGCCCGGACCCTCGAGACGGTCACCTCGAGCGGCCTCGACACCTGGCCCCGGTTCGCCTCGTGAGCAAGCCCGAACGACGACGGCTCATCGTTTTCTCGACGTCGCCGCCCCGGCGTCGCGAATACGTTCGGGTCGCGATCGCCACGATCATACTGACCGCCGCGATTGCGGCCGAGAACCTGATTCTGGCCTCGGCCCCGTGGTCGGACCACTGTTGGAGCGGCCCGCTCAATATCGCCTATTGGGTGGTTCTCGGGCTTTTCGCCTCGACCGAGATCGTCTGCGCGGTCGCGCTGGTGATGACCGCCCTCGGCCGCCTGGCCGGGCCGGCGCGAGGTGCGTTGTCGGTCGTCGTCCCCGCAATCACCATTCCCTGCATGATTTTTCTGGCGGTGTGCCAGCATTGGGTCGTCGGTCTCGGTGTCACGCCGTGGCTCACGCTCGTCGTGCTCATGCAAGCGCTCCTCCAGGTCGACAAGTTCAAGCGGCCCGCCCCCGAGCGCGCCCGGACGTGACCTTTTCAACCCGGCATGCCCCATCGCGTAGGGTGATGCCGTCCACCTATGTCCGAACTGAGCCGAGGTGAACGTGAGTAGCACGGTGGCTACGGCTTCGAGCCAGGTTCTACGGCTGTCGATCGCCTGCGACGATCGGCGGATCGACGTCGCCACGCCCGCGTCAGTGCCGCTGATCGAGGTCATCCCCGCCTTCGCCAAGGGCCTGGGGGTCCTCGACACGGCGCTGGTGCACGGCGGGTATGCGCTGCACCGCCCGGACGGTTCGCCCCTCGACCCCGCTCGCAGCGCCGGCGCCCAGGGGGTCACCGATGGGGAAATGCTCACGATGGTGCGCGGCGGCCTGATCAAGGCCCCGAAGGTGTATGACGACGTCGTCGAGGCGGTCATCGACGCCACCACCGAGGGCTACAGCGCCTGGACTGCCCGCGACAGTGCCCGGACGGCGCTCGGCGTCACGATGACGTTGCTCACCGTCTCGGCAGTCCTGCTGCTCAGCACCGGTCACGACAATTCGATGTTCGCCGTCCTGGCCGGCGTGGGCGCGGCGGTGCTTCTGGTGGCCTCGATCGTGTTGGCCCGGGTCGACCAGGCCGAGCCCGGCCTCGCGCTGGGCCTTGCGGCGGCGGCGTTCGCCGGGGTGGCCGGCTATCTCTTCGTCGACGAGCAGCCCGTCCAGGGCACGCCGCTCCTGGCGGCCTGCGCGGGGCTGATTGTCGTCGGCGCGACGGCCTGGGCCGCCGTCGTGCCACGGTCCCCGGTGCTGCTGATACCGCCTGTGGTCGGCCTCGGCCTCGGCACGGCGGCGGCCGTGACGGCGGCCGCACCCGAGACCGATGTCGCCCCGTTCGCACTCCTCCTGGCCATCGCGGCAACGCTGTCCAATGTGCTGCCCTGGCTCGCGCTCAGCTCGACCCGGATCCGGGTGATCTCCGCGCAGACGGATACCGAGATCTTCGATCCACCCCAACCGATCAACGGCGACGACGTCAAGCGCCGCGCCCTGGCCGGCGCCCAGGCTCTGATCGCCCTGCGGATCGCGCTCGGTCTGACCGTGTTGGGTGCCACGCCGATCGTGGCGGGCTCCGGCGTCGCCGGCGCGTGCCTCGCTGCCCTCGCGTTCCTCGGCATGATGTTCCAGTCCCGGATGAGCGCACCACGCTCGGGCGTCCTGGTGCTGATGGCACTCGGCTCGCTCGGCCTCGCGGTGACCGGCCTGACGGTCGTCACGAGCTTGCCGGACCTGCGCTCGGGGCTGCTGATCGTCCTGGTCGCCGCAACCGCGGTGCTCGTCGTGCTCACGCTGCTCAGCCCGCGCGCCCGGCTCTCGCTCACCCGCCTCGCCGACACGGTCGAGGTGCTGGCGGTCGCCTTGCTCCTGCCGCTCGGCATGATCGCGGCGGGCATCGCCTGAGATGGCGACGAAGCGCGACCTCATCGAGGCTCAGGGATTCAGCCGGCGGCGGCTGCTGTCCGCCTTCACCGGCGGCGCGCCGGGCGGCGTCGAACTCGAACCCGCACGGCCCCTTCGGGCCGTGATTGCCGGCGTAGCCCTGGCGGCCATGGTTGCCGTCGGCGGGGTGTTCTGGGGGATGATGCGGCCCGGTCTGCCGGCCGGGTGGGACAACAACCAACTGATTCTTGTCAAGGACACGGGCACGCGGTACGTGTCCATCAATCAGCGCCTGCACCCCGTGAAGAACACCGCCAGCGCCCGGCTGCTGTTGGACGGAAAGTCCAAGATCATCACGACGAGCAGCGCGACGATCGCGAACAAGAATGTCGCGACGGGGCCGGCGATCGGTATCGACGGTGCGCCCGACGCCCTGCCCAAGCCCCGCGATCTGCTCAGCGCCGGCTGGAGTTCCTGCCGCCTGGACAATAAGTCCTGGACCTGGCTCTCGGACGAGCCGGCGACCATTGCGCCGAAGAACCGAGGCGTCACCGTCACCGACGGGGAGAAGATCTACGTCATCACCGGCGGGACCCGATACCTGGTCGAGGGCGAGAATCGCGACGGCATCGTGCGCGAGGTCGGGCTCACCTCGAACTTGCTCGTTCGCGTCTCGGCCCGTTGGCTAAATCTGTTCGAAGAGGGCACGCCGCTGCAGTCGTTCCGGATCGACCCCCGCGCGGCCGGCAAGACACTGCCGAACTCCAATCTGAAGGTTGGCCAACTCATCCGGAAATCGCCGCCGTCCACCGACCACTACATCGTCCGGGCGGACGGCTCGATCTCCAAGGTGTCGAAGCTGGCCCAGGCGCTCTACCTGCTCGGCGAGCGCTCGTCGCTGACGGACGTCGTCGAAGTGACGGCGTCGGACATCGTCGGGTTCACCGACGGGGAGCCGGCCGGAAAGCCGGACTGGCCGACCGAGCCCCTCGTGCCGATCGACTCAACCGTGTCGCCGTGCGCGGTGCTGACCGCGTCCCCGCCGGCATCGGCCCCGGCGCCTGCGTCCGGTGGATCCGTGACGGTGCTCGGCACGGCGACCCCGGACGCGATCCGGACCGCCACGGCCGACCTCGGCGAGATCCCCGCCGCCGCCCCAGCGGGCGGCGACGGCGAGGCGAAGCCGGTCACGGTGCAGCGCGGGGGCGGCGCGCTCGTGCGCACGGGGCGCGGCATGACCGCCGGCGACGGGTATCTCATCGACGAGTTGGGGATCGCGTATCCCGTCCCGGTGATGGATGAGGAAACCATCACTCGCCTTGGCTACGAGGTGGAAGACGTCGCCTACGCGCCGGCCGGTTGGCTCGAATACTTCGCCGTCGGCCCGGCACTCTCGATGGCAGCCGCGCAGGGCGGGGTCGCACCGTCCGGGCCGACCCCGTGATGCGCCGGCGCGCCCCGATCGCGCGACGTCGGCCGGCGCGCTCCCCGATCGGCCGGGGCGCGCTCGTCGCGGGTCTGCTCTGTGGTCTCGCTTTCGGCCCGGTCGCCGGCGCGACCGCCCCGAGCGCCGCCGCCGACAACCAGCAGTGCGAGGCGGGCCGGGTCGATTGGATCGCGAGCCCACCCGACGCGTTTGCTGTGCTCGACCCGGAGCGAGCGTGGCAGAAGGCCCGCGGGGTGACCTCGGTCATCGCGGTCGTCGATTCCGGCATCGACGGGTCTCACCCGCATCTGCGCGATGCAATCGCGCCCGGTTCGAAGGACCTGGTGAAAGACGGGACCAGGCCGGACGGGCTGACCGACCTCTACCGGCACGGCACGGTGGTGGCCGGCGTCATCGCGGCGCGGGAACTGCCGGAATCCGGGCTCAAGGGCGTCGCCCCGCGGGCCAAACTGATCTCGGTCCGCGTCTTCCGCGACCTCGGCGAGGACTCGGCCCGCGCCGGCTTTCAGCCGACCGAGGCCCGCTTGGCCCAGGGCATCAAGTACGCGGCGGACCGCCATGCCACGATCATCAACGTCTCCTTGAGCGTGGACCGCCCTTCGCCCACGCTCAAAGACGCGGTGAAGTACGCGACGGCCCGCGGGAGCCTGGTGGTGGCCAGCGCGGGAAGCCGCGACACCGCCGCAGGCTCCACCGACGACGGCCCGCGCTATCCGGCTGCATACAAAGAGGTGCTCGGGGTGGCCGCCGGCGACGACATCCTCAACCAGGACGGCGTCGGCAACGCGATTCACGGTGAGCACGTCGATGTTGCCGCGCCGGGCCGGAACGTCCTGAGCGCTTTCGTCGGCGGTGGCGACTGCATCTTCGCCCGGGACAACAAAGCGTCGTCGAGTTGGGCCACCGCGTATGCCAGCGGTGCTGCGGCGCTGGTCGCCGCCGCGCACCCCGATGAGACACCGGAGCAGTGGGCATACCGGCTGAAGGCGACGGCTTCCCGGCCCGATCCCGATCGGCGCGACGACGCCGTCGGCTGGGGGATGATTCGTCCCTACGAGGCAATTACCTTTATTCCCGATTCGACCAAGCGCGGGCCGGCGGACAGCCCGTTTGCGGACACCAGCAACACGGCGATCCGGCCCGCCGCCGGCACGGTCCAGGTCAGCGACGCCGAACCCGGCTTCCGGACCACCCGGCGCTATCTCACCGGCGTCGGCATCGCGGGCGTCGCGCTCCTCGCGATGCTCGGCACCCTCCTGGTCCTGCGCCGCCCCCGCCGCCCCGCGCCGACGACGCCCGACGCCCCGACACCCCCCGGCAGCTAGAGCCGGTGCCGGCCGCGACCCCCGCCCGGCGCGACGCGGGACCACCGGCCCCTGCCGCGAGCGCCGTGCCCCGTGCCAGACTGGCGACAACCACCCACCCCAGCCCGTGAGGACATGCCGCCATGCCGTCGTCGTCCACCGCCCCGTCGTCGTCCACCGCCCCGTCCGCCTTCATCGCCGGCCTGCCCAAGTGCGAGTTGCACCTGCACATCGAGGGCACCCTCGAACCCGAGGAAAAACTCGCGATGGCGCGGCGGAACGGGATCGAACTCCCGTACCGCACGGTCGAGGAGATCAAGGCGACCTATGTCTTCGACTCCCTGGCCACCTTCCTGCCCGGGTATTACGACGGCATGCGGGTCCTTCGCACGGAGCAGGACTTCCACGACCTGGCGTGGGCCTACCTGACCAAAGCCGACGCGCAGAACGTGCGCTGGGTGGAAATGTTCTTCGACCCGCAGGCGCACACGTCCCGCGGCGTGCCGTTCCCGGCCGTGATCCGAGGCCTGCGGTCCGTCATCCTGCGGGCCGAACGGGAGCTGACCGTCCGAGCCGGCCTCATCCTGTGCTTCCTGCGGGACTTCTCCGCCGAGTACGCCATGGCGACGCTGATGGAGGCGCTTCCGTTCAAGGAGTGGATCCTCGGCGTCGGGCTGGACTCCGACGAGCGGGACAACCCGCCGGCGAAGTTCGCCGAGGTCTTCGCCCGCGCCCGGGCCGAGGGCTTCCAGTTGACCATGCACTGCGACGTCGACCAGGCGAACACGACCGAGCACATCCGCCAGGCGCTCGACGACATCGGCGTGGACCGGATCGACCACGGCTCGAACGCCGCGGACGACCCGGCGTTGGTCGCCCGGCTGGTGGAGCGCGGCGTCGGCCTCACGATGTGCCCAGTCTCCAACTCATTCGTCACCGGACACTGCTACGCGGACAAGTACCTCGCCCTACGCGACGCCGGCATCCGGATTGCGGTGAACTCCGACGACCCGTCCTACATGCAGGGCTACATCAACGCGAACTTCGAGGCCCTGGCCGCCGAAGCGGCGCTGGCCCCGGCGGACCTCGCCCGGATCAGCCGGGACGCCTTCACGATCGCGTGGCTGCCCGCGCACGTTCGGGAGCGGTACCTGGCCGAGGTGGACGCCTATCTGGCCGAAAACGGCTGATGCCTGGCCGGCCGACCCAGTCAACCCTCTCGTGAAGGTCTTCACAAACCCGAAATTTGTTCACGAGTTGGACTCATCCTGTCGGCGCGATCGCGCTCCGAATATGGTTAGGCCGTACCTGCATGCGAGAAACCGCACAAAAGGTGCAGTCATTCGGAACCATCGTGGCGTCATTGCGCCCGGATGAGGAGGAACGCATGTCCCGTTTCGAAAACAAGGTCGCCCTGGTTACCGGCGGCGGCTCCGGCATCGGCGAGGCGGTAGCGCTCGAACTCGCGTCCGAAGGGGCGAGCGTCGTCGTCGTGGACCTCAACCTCGCCGGCGCACAGAAGGTCGTGGACCGGATCGTCGGTGAGGGCGGCAAGGCTGTCGCCTTCGAGGGCGACGCCGCCAACCCCGGCGACAACGAAGCGTCGGTGGACCTGGCCGTCACGACCTACGGAGCGCTTCACCTGGCCGTGAACAACGCGGGTATCGGCGGCGAGGCCGGCCCCGCGGGCGAGGTCTCGATCGAGGGCTGGCTGAAGGTCATCAACGTCAACCTCAACGGCGTCTTTTACGGGATGCGCTACCAGATCCCGGCGATGCTCGAGGCGGGCGGGGGCTCCATCGTCAACCTGTCGTCGATCCACGGCAGCGTCGCGACGCCGTTCGGCGGCAACTCCGCGTACACGGCGGCCAAGCACGGCGTCGTCGGCCTGACCAAGAACGCGGCGAACGAGTACGGCGCCAAGGGCATCCGGATCAACGCGATCGGCCCGGCCTACATCGAGACCCCGCTGCTCGGTGGGCTGCAGGCGGAGATCAAGGCCGAACTCATCAAGAACCACCCGATCGGCCGGCTCGGCCGCGCCGAGGAGGTCTCGGCCCTGGCGACCTTCCTGCTGTCCGACGCCGCGTCCTTCATCACCGGCAGCTACCACCTGGTCGACGGCGGCTACACCGCTCGGTAACCCCGGTACCATTGCGCCCGCCCGGGCAGCGGCGACGTCGGCGCTGCCCGGGCGGGCAATCTCAGGTCCGACGCGTACGGACCGCGCCGGCGAGGCCGCGCAGCAGGTCGGCGGTCGTGGACCAGTCGATGCATGCGTCCGTCACGGACTGCCCGTACACCAGGCCCGACGCGGCGGGCCGCTGCGCGCCGGCGACGAGGAACGACTCCAGCATCAGCCCGGTGATACCCCGCTCCCCCGCGGCGAGGCGCTCGGTGAGTTCGCGCACCACGGCGGCCTGCCGCTCGTGGTCCTTACCGGAGTTGCCGTGCGAGGCATCGACGACGACGCCGCGCGCGGCAATCGGCCCCAGCCCGGCCGCCCGGGCGACCGCCAGCGCGGCCGCGACATCGGCGGCCGCGTAGTTCGGCCCGGTCCGCCCGCCGCGCAGGATGACGTGGCAGTCCGGGTTGCCCTTCGTCTCGACCGCAGCGGCCCGCCCCTGCGCATCCATGCCGAAGAAGGTGTGCTCGCTCGCGGCCGTGAGGCAGCCGTCCACCGCGACCTGCACGTCGCCGTCGGTCGCATTCTTGAAGCCGACCGGCATCGACAGGCCGGAAGCCAACTGCCGGTGCACCTGGCTCTCGGAATTCCGCGCCCCGATGGCTCCCCACGTGACGGCGTCGGCGATGTACTGCGGACTGGTCGGCTCCAGGAATTCGCACGCCGCCGGAACCCCGGCGTCGAGCACGCCGAGCAGCACGTGCCGCGCCAGCCGCAGCCCGAGCCGGACGTCGTGCGTCCCGTCGAGGTGAGGATCGTTGATCAGGCCCTTCCAGCCGACGGTCGTCCGCGGTTTCTCGAAGTACACCCGCATCACGATCACCAGGTCGTCGGCCAGATCCCGGGCCAGCGCCCCGAGCCGACCCGCGTAGTCGAGGGCCGCCACCGGATCATGCACCGAGCACGGCCCGACGACGACGAGGAGCCGATCGTCCTCGCCCGTCAGGGCGGCGCGGACCTCCTGCCGGCTGCGGGTGACCAGCGCGGAGCGGTCCGCGCCGAGGGGCAGACCCGCCAGCATGGCCCTCGGGGCCGGCAGCGGATCCAGCGCGCGTACCCGCAGGTCAGAGGTGCCACCCCGGGCATCGGCGGGCGCGCCCCGGGCATCGGCGCGGGCAGATTCGGTCACATCACCGGCCGGATCGGGCCGGGCGTCAGGTCGAGTGGTCACGGTCACGTCGTCTCCTCCAGCGGTGCGGCCATCAGGTCCGGACGGATCGTTCGCCGCACCACCGTCAGCGAGCCGCCTCATGACGAAGGGCCTGGACGCGTCCGCGTCCAAGGCCCTGTGCCGGCTCCGGGTGGATGGTGTCGTCAGGCGCGCGCCCGCACGGCTCCACCAGGAGCCCGCGTAAAGCGGCGATACCAACGGCTTGGTTCCACGCCGATGACGCTAGCCTGCCCGCCGCCGGCAAGCAAGGCCGTTCCGCCGACCGGTCGCCGGGGTTCGGACGATCGTCCAGGCACGCGGGTACTACGTTTTCGAGACATTGCCCCGAGCCAAGTACTCTTTTCCGCATGGCCATTCCAGAATTCGTCCTGGCCTTGCGCGAGCGAGTAGGCACCGATCTGCTGTGGTTGCCGGGGGTGACCGGCGTCGTACGCGACGACGCCGGGCGAGTCCTCCTGGTCAAGCGCGCCGACACGGGGCGCTGGGCACTGATCAGCGGAATTCTCGAACCGGGTGAGGAGCCTGCGGCCGGACTCGTCCGCGAGGTCCTCGAGGAGACGGGCGTCGACGTCGTCGTGACCGCCTTGACCGGCATCAGCGTCACGCCGCCGGAGACGTACTCGAACGGGGACCGGTCGCAGTACCTCGACCTGTGCTTCCTGTGCCGGACGGTGTCCTCGTCGTCGGCTGCGGCCGCCCACCCGGCCGACGACGAATCGACCGACGTCGGCTGGTACCACCTGACCGCCCTGCCGGGCGACCTCGAGCCGAGTTCCGAGGAGCGGCTCGGCCACGCCTTGGCCCACCTCGTGGCCCCCGCCCGCGGCACCCACTTCGCCGTCTGACCGGTCCGCCCCGGCTGCCCCGGCCTACCGGGCTGCCCGGGCCTGCCCGGCTACCCACCCCCCGTGCGCGCTGGTGACAACGTGGTCACAATGCCCAAGCGCGGGTGGACGATCGGCCCCCGCGACGGTGCGGTCCTGCCGGCAGTTCGCCCGGACACCCTCGGGAGGCGGAATGACCCGTTCGGACCTTGATCGCGCCACGACGGCGCACTCGCCCGACGGCAAGGGCCTGGCCACCGGCACGCTCGGCCTGGTCGGCTCCACCGTCATCGGCCTGGCCTCGACGGCCCCGGTTTATTCGCTGGCGGCGACGCTGGGGTTCGTGGTCATTGCGGTCGGCCCGCAGGCGCCGATCGCCTTTGTGATCGCCTTCGTCCCGATGCTGCTCATCGCCTTCGCCTACCGGGAGCTGAATCGCGAGGTGCCGGACTGCGGCACCTCCTTCACCTGGGCCACCAAGGCGTTCGGGCCGCGGATCGGCTGGATGGGCGGGTGGGGCGTGGCGGTCGCGGGCACGGTGGTCCTGGCGAACCTCGCGCAGGTCGGCGGCACGTACTTCTGGCTGCTGTTCAGCGAGGACCTCGCCGAGAACACGGGCCTGGTCACGGCCACCGGCGTCGTCTTCATCGCGCTGATGTGTTGGATCAGTTACCGCGGGCTGGAGATCGGCGAGCGGCTGCAGAACGTCCTGCTGGCGATCCAGTACCTCGCGCTCGCGCTCTTCGTCGGCTTCGCCGCCTGGTCCGTGGCCCGGGGCACGGCCCCGGCGGGTTCGACGACGCCCCAATGGTCCTGGTTCAACCCGTTCGCCTTCGAGTCCGTGGACGGTCTGGTCGAGGCGGTCATCCTCGCCCTGTTCATCTACTGGGGCTGGGACACCTGCCTCGCGCTGAACGAGGAGACCCGCGACCCCCGGCGGATTCCGGGCCGCGCCGCCGTCCTGACCACCGTGATCCTGCTGGTCACATACGTGGGCGTCACGGTTGCGACCATGAGCTACGCCGGGCTCGGCACCGGCGGCATCGGGCTGGGCAATGAGGACAACGCCGACGACGTCTTCTTCGCCGTCCGGGAGGCGCTCCTGGGACCGTGGGCCTGGTTCCTCGTGGTCGCGGTGGCGGTCTCCGCCGTCTCCTCCACTCAGACGACGATTCTGCCCACCGCGCGCGGGACGCTCGCCATGGCCGTTTACCGGGCATTGCCGGCCCGTTTCGCCCAGGTGCACCCGCGGTACCGGACGCCGTCGTTCAGCACCGTCCTGATGGCGGTGGTCGCCATCGCCTTCTACGTCGGGATGACGCTGATCAGCGAGAACATCCTGGAGGACACAATCCTGTCGCTCGGGCTGGCGATCGCGTTCTACTACGGGATCACGGGCTTCGCCTGCGTGTTCTACTTCCGAGACTCGCTGTTCGATTCGGCGGCACATTTCTTCGGGCGGTTCCTGTTCCCGCTGCTCGGCGCGGGGATGCTGACCGCGGCATTCGTGTACTCCGCGCAGGACATGTTCAACCCGGACTTCGGCAGCACCAGCCTCTTCGGCATCGGCGGGGTCTTCGTGGTGGGGATCGGCGCGCTGGTGATCGGGGCGGTGCTGATGATCGTGTGGTCCTTCTTCGACGGCAGCCGCCCGTTCTTCCGGGGCGAATCGCTCAACCGGGATACGGCGGTGCTCGTGCCCGACGAAGCACTATGAGCAGCGCACTATGAGCAGCGCACTGCCGACCTCCGAGCGATTCGTCGACGGCGATGTGTCCTTCTGGTACCGGAGCCGTGGTTTGCCGGCCCGGCGCGCCCCCCTGCCCGGCGACCTCGACGTCGACGTGGCGATTGTCGGCGCCGGCTTCACCGGGCTGTGGACCGCCTACTACCTGATCCAAGCCCGGCCCGACCTGCGAATCGCGGTCCTGGACAAGGAATTCGCCGGCTTCGGCGCCTCCGGCCGTAATGGCGGCTGGATCAGCGCCGAATCCCCCGGCCGGCCGGCCCGGTACGCCAAAGCGCACGGGCGGGCCGCCGCCGTCGCGCTGCAGGAGGAGATGTTCCGGACCGTTGACGAGGTCCTGGCCGTCGCCGAGCGCGAGGGCATCGAAGCCGATGTCGTCAAGAGCGGCATGCTGCGGGTGGCCGGCAATCCGGCCCAACTCGCCCGGCTCCGGGCCGCGCTGCCGGCGCGGCGCCGACTCGGCTGGGGACCGGCGGACGTGCGGGAAGTCGACCGGGCCGAGGTGCGGTCCCGGATCGAGATCGCCGACGCCGTCGGCGGGACCTTCTCCCCGCACTGCGCCCGCGTCCAACCCGCCGCGCTGGTGCGCGGCCTGGCCGACGTCGTCGAACGGGCCGGGGTGTCGATCTACGAGGGGACGCGGGTTCGCCAGGTTCGGCCGGGGGTCGCCGAGACCGACCGCGGGCGGGTCCGGGCGGCGTACGTGGTCCGCGCTTTGGAGGGCTTCACCGCGAGCCTGCCCGGGCTGCGCCGGGCCTGGCTGCCGATGTTCTCCAACATGATCGCGACCGAGCCGCTGCCCGCGGAGGTGTGGGCCGAGATCGGCTGGCATGGGCGCGAACTCGTCGGCGTCGAGGCGCATGCCTTTGCCTATCTGCAGCGCACCGCGGACGATCGGATCGCCCTCGGCGGGCGGGCCGTGCCGTATCGCTACGGCTCGCGGTGGGACCGGTTCGGGGAGACCGCGGGCAGCTCCGTCGATCAACTGCGGGCCATGCTCGCCCGGTATTTCCCGGCTGCCGCGGGCGCGCAGATCGACCACGCCTGGGCCGGGATCCTCGGCGTGCCGCGGGACTGGTGCGCCTCCGTGGGGCTGGAACGCCGCACCGGGCTGGCATGGGCCGGCGGCTACGTGGGGCACGGCGTCGCCGCGACGAACCTCGCCGGACGCACGCTGCGGGACCTGATCCTCGGGGTGGATTCCGAGCTGGTGCGGCTGCCCTGGGTCGGGCGGCGGGTGCGCCCTTGGGAGCCCGAGCCGATTCGGTTCCTGTCGGTGCGGGGGCTGTATGCGGCCTACCGGTGGGCCGACCGGCTCGAGACGGCGTCCGGGCGCTCGCGGACCTCCGCCGTCGCGCGGGCGGCCGATCTGCTCAGCCGCACGTAGGGCGGTGAGGCTGGGGCGGGCGGGCGGGCGGGCGGGCGGGCGGGCGGACGGGCGGGCGGACGGCGCGGCCCGGGCCGGCCATGGCTGAGAGATCGCGCGGATGGATGTGGGCACCCGTCGCGCCGACGCCGTGGTTGGTTACAGTTCCGCCCCTTGCCGGCCGGAGTCACTCGCATTCCACCGCGGCCACGCCGGCCGCCGGGAAACCACCCGCCGTAGCCTTACGGCCCACGATCACGAACCCCGGAGTCAACGTGGCGCGCCGAGTCAGTACGCTGCGCGCCGAGTCAGTACGCTGCGCGCCGAGTCAGTACGCTGCGCGCCGAGTCAGTACGCTGCGCGCCGAGTCAGTACGCTGCGCGCCGAGTCAGTACCTCGCAGCTGTTCGGTGCTCGTTTTACCGGCGTGTCGGCACTTCCTGGGCGGCTCAGGTACTGACTCGCCGCGTCAGGTACTGACTCGCGACGCACCACCTCGCGCCCACCCCCGCCCGCTGGACGAGGCGACTCGCACCCGGCTGGCCGTCAAGGATGACCGGGCGCGACGGCCACTGGGCGACGAGTGATCACCAGGGCGAAGGGGGTGCCGGCAGCGGCACCGCCGCCAGCAGCGCAGGTCCGCTGCGCCAGTACGAAGTGGTCTCAACGGTGAGCACAAGGGTGAACAGGACCACGTTTCGGCAAGATCGTCCGCTGAGGGCCTCCAGATCGCGCGCCCGAAGCTCGGCGACCTGGCCCTTTCCGTCTGGAATGAGGATGACGCACGACGGCGGCGCGGGGGTGACGGGGATCATCCGGGGCGCACGAATCCGGGGTGGCTCCGCGCCGTTCCGCCCGGGCCGGTCCGGTACTGGTTGACCTGGACGTTTCTCGGACGTAACGTCCTGGTTATGCCGATTAGGGCGGTCTGGGCGACAGCGGCAAAAGGGCCGGTGCGGTGTCGAATCCGTTGATTGTGGCGCCGGTGGATACGGCGTCGCCGTTGTCGGGGACGTTCTTGTTGGAGGACGGGGCGCAGTTCGTTTCGGCGGTGCAGTCCAGGGATTGGGTCTCGGGTGGGATGGCCCTGTTCTCGGGGGCGATGGACACCCTGGCGGCGGTCTCCGATCCGTTGGGGACCCTGTTCGCGATGGGTCTGGGCTGGGTGCTCGATCATGTGGAGCCGCTCAAGGGCTGGTTGAACGACCTGACGGGCAATGCCGGTGAGGTGGCCGCGTTCGCGGGCACCTGGACGAACATCCAGGGCCAGCTCTCGCGCTGCCGGGAGGACCTGGCGACCTACGTGAACCGCGACCTTGAGGACATGCACGGGCAGGCGGTGGACGCCTACCGGGCGTTGCAGTCCGACGTCGCCGAGCATTTAGGAGGGGCCGGGCAGTGGGCCGGCGCGATGGCGACCGCCCTGGAGGTGTGCTCCACCTTGGTGCAGATCGTGCACGACGTGGTGCGCGACGCGGTCGCCCAAATCGCCGGCGCGATCTGCTCCTACGCCGTCGAACTCGTCATCACCCTGGGCGCGGCCACCCCGTTGATCATCGAACAGGCCACCACCCGCGCCGCGGCCCTGACCGCCCGGGTCTCGACCTACGTCGACAACCTCCTGGCCAGCTTCAAATCCCTGCGCACCCTCCTGAACAAACTCGACGACCTCTTCAAACGCCTCAAAGGAGCCCTCGACAACATCCTCCACGGCGGCCG
>JAVBMU010000052.1:0-16244 GCA_031552185.1 Cellulomonadaceae bacterium
GGCGCCCCCCGCCTCCCCTGCCGGCGCCGCCGGCCGGGCCGGCGGCGACGGCGGCGGCGGCGGAACCGGCGGCAGGGTGGAGGCCGCATAGCGACCGGGGACCTGGTAGGGCGGTGCCGGCGGCGGCGTACGCCGGACCGCGCCGCCCCCGGACGGCGGCACCACAGGACTGTTCCCCGACATCACCACTCCTCAACATCATGCAATGCACACGCAGGCGCGACGGGCCGGACCGCGTTCCGCGTGGGCCGCCTCACCGGACGATTCCATCCCGACGCACCCGACTGCGCTGTCCGCCCCGGCATGGCCGGCGGGGCGAATCCGACGTCCCGCACCGGGCGTCCACGGCAACCGAAGGCGTACGTGGGAGGCTTCCCCCCGAAGCATCCCACGGGCGGCGCGGCTGAGTCGAGCAGGAGCACGGGGTATCGGACGCCTAGTCGAAAATCGGTTCAGCGGTGCGGGTTCGCTTGAGTTCGAAGAACCCCTCGGTGCCCGCAACCAGGACACAGCCGTCCCAGAGTCGGCCGGCCGCCTCGCCCCGCGGCGTCGGGGTGACCACCGGGCCGAAGAACGCGACGTCGCCGATCGCCACCACCGGCATTCCGACGTCCTGCCCCACCGAATACTCCCCTCTGCTGCGACCGCGGCGACCGCCACTGAAGCCTATTACGCGTGCTCATCGGCCCCCTCATCGGACCGTTCGGCCAGGGCGCAAACCGCGCCACGCGTGGGATGATGCTCCGATCGCACACCGATAACCGCCGGGTGTGCCGAGTGATCGAGGAGCGAACGTGCCCGGAGCGAACCTCACCCGTCAGGAGGCCGCGCAGCGCGCGGCCCTGCTCGCCGTCGACTCCTACGACGTCGCCCTCGACCTCACCCGGGGCGCCGAGGTCTTCGGTTCGACGACGGTCATCCGGTTCACCGCGACGCCCGGGGCGAGCACATTCGTGGATCTCGTGGCGCCCGCCGTGCACGAGATCGTCCTGAACGGACGCTCGATCGACCCGGCGGCGGCCTTCGCCGACTCCCGGATCGCCATCGACGCCCTGGCGGAGCAGAACGAGCTGCGGGTGGTTGCCGACTGCGCCTACACCAACACCGGTGAGGGCATGCACCGGTTCGTGGACCCCGTCGACGACGAGGTGTACCTCTACACCCAATTCGAGGTGCCGGACTCGCGCCGGGTATTCGCCGTCTTCGAGCAGCCCGACCTCAAGGCCCGCTTCCGGTTCACGGTGACGGCCCCTGCGGCCTGGCAGGTGCTCTCCAACCAGCCGACCCCGGCACCGACCCCTGCACCAACGCCCGCGCCGCCGACCGGCAGCGATCCGGCGGGGCCGGCCGCGGGGCCGACCCCGACGCCGGCCGCCACCTGGGCGTTCGAACCGACGCCGCGGCTGTCCTCCTATGTCACCGCGCTGGTCGCCGGCCCGTACGTCGCGCATGACGGCCGGGTCGCCTCCGTCGACGGGCGCACGATCCCCCTGCGCACCCTCGTCCGGCGCTCGCTGGACCGGCATTTCGACCCGGACGAGGTCCTGGCGGCCACCGCCGCCGGCTTCGGCTTCTTCGAGCGGGCGTTCGCCGTGCCGTACCCGTTCGACAAGTACGACCAGGTGTTCGTGCCGGAATTCAACGCCGGCGCGATGGAGAACGCGGGTCTGGTCACCTTCTCCGAGAGGTACGTCTTCCGCTCCAAGGTGTCCGACGCCGTCCGCGAGCGCCGCGTGTCGACCATCCTGCACGAGCTGGCGCACATGTGGTTCGGGGACCTGGTCACCATGAAATGGTGGGACGACCTGTGGCTGAACGAATCGTTCGCCGAGTTCATGTCCGCGCTGGCCACCGCCGAGGCCACGGCCTGGCACGACGCCTGGACCACCTTCCAGGCCTCGGAAAAGTCCTGGGCCTACCGCCAGGACCAACTGCCGTCCACGCACCCGATTGCCGCCGAGATCGCAGACCTCGACGACGTCGCGGTGAACTTCGACGGCATCACCTACGCCAAGGGCGCCTCGGTCCTCAAACAACTGGTCGCGTGGGTCGGCCGCGAGCACTTTCTCGCGGGGGTCGGCGCGTACTTCGCGAAGCACGCCTGGGGCAACACGCGCCTGGCCGACCTGCTCCGCGAACTGGAGGCGACCAGCGGGCGGGACCTGACGACGTGGAGCAAGGCCTGGCTGCAGACCGCGGGTGTGAACACCCTGCGCCCCGAGATCGAGATCGACGCCCACGGGCGGATCGTCGCCTTCGCGATCCGCCAGAGCGCGCCCGCCGACCACCCGACCCTGCGTCCACACCGGCTCGCGATCGGGTTCTACGACACGGACGAGGCCGGCGGAGATGCCTTCCGCCGGATCCACCGGGTGGAGGTCGACATCGACGGGCCGCTGACCCGGGTCCGCGAGCTGATGGGCCTGGACCGCCCGCAGATCATCCTGCTGAACGATGACGACCTGGCCTACGCGAAAATCCGCCTGGACCCCGACTCGCTGGCCGTGGCGAGCAAGCACCTGGCCGACATCGCGGATCCGCTGGCCCGCGCCGTGATCTGGGGCGCGGCGTGGGACGCCGTTCGCGACGGCGAGACGTCGGCCCGGGACTACGTGCGGCTCGTGCTGACGAACATCGGCCGCGAGACGGCGTCCACGACCGTCCGGATCACCCTGGCGCAGCTCGCCCTGGCGACCAAGAGCTACGTCCGCCCCGATCTCCGCGCACAGACCCTCGCCTTCGTCGGCGACCGCTTGTGGCGGCTGGCCCAGGAGGCCGAGCCCGGTTCGGACAACCAGTTCCAGTTCGCGAAGGCGTTCGCCCACCTCGCGTCGACGCCGGCCCACGGCGCCGTCCTGCGCGGTCTCGTCGACGGGGCCGTGGCGCCCGCCGGGCTCACGGTCGACACCGACCTGCGGTGGGAACTGACTCAGGGCCTGGTCCTGCTCGGCCTGGCCGACGACGCCGAGGTCGAGGCCGGGCTGGCCGAGGACGCGACCGCGGGCGGCCGCCAGTGCGCCGCCCGGGTCCGCGCCGCCGCCGCCGACGCCAAGCGGTCGGCGTTCGACCGGCTGATGTCCTCGACGGACCTGCCGAACGCGATCGTGCAAGCCACCGTCGAGGGCTATCAGCACGTCAACGACCCGGCCGTGCTGGCCGACCTCGTCGGGCCCTACTTCGAAGCGCTGCACCCGATCTGGCGGGAGCGCTCCCCGCACATCGCCCAGACGCTGATCACCGGGTTGTACCCGGCGCCGCTGGCCTCCCCGGAACTCGCCGCGGCTACCGCTGCCTGGCTCGACGCCAACACCGACGCCGCGCCTGCGCTGCGCCGCCTCGTGGCGGAGAATCTCGCCGGGGTCGAGCGGGCGCTCGCCGCCCAGCGCATGGATCGATAACCGGGATCACCGCGGGTCCGGGCCGGCGAATTCGGCCCGGACCACGCGCATCAGGGAGCGCAACCGCGGGTTGTCGAACAGGTCCTCGATCAGGACCGGGGTGCCGGAGGGATCGCCGAGCGGCACCTTCCAGTTGGGGTAGGCCGTGTCCGTGCCGGGCTGGTTCTGCGGTCGCCGTTCGCCGACGGCGTCCGTCAGCGCGACGGCGACCAGCAGCGCGGGCGTGCGACAGATGAAGCGGTGCAACGCCTCGACGATCTCCCGCTCGGACGGCTCCGGCCCCAGCATTTCGTGCTCCGCCAGGACCTCGAGCATCGCCTCGCGCTCCTGCACCGCGGCCCGGCGCACGTCCTCCACCGGCTCGGTCAGCAAGCCGAGCCGCTCCCGCAGGTCGACGTGCTCCTCGGCGAGGTAGCCCGCCGTCGGGGGCAGGTCGTGGATCGTCACCGTGGCCAGGGCCAGCCGGCGGTACTGCTCGGGCGGCAGCGGCCGCTGCCCGTCGCGCTCGAACCACAGCACGGACGTGCCGAGGATGCCGCGATCGGTCAGGTAGTCCCGCACCCAGGGCTCGAAGACGCCCAGATCCTCCCCGATCACGAGCACGCCCGCCCGCTGCGCCTCCAGGCACAGGATCCCGATCAGCGCCTGGTGGTCGTAACGCACGTAGGCGCCCGCCCGGGCCCGGGCGCCGCCGGGAATCCACCACAGCCGGAACAGGCCCAGCACGTGGTCGATCCGGATCGCTCCCGCGTTGCGCATGATGGTGCGCAGCATGTCCCGGTAGGGCGCATACCCCGCGCGGGCGAGCGCCCGCGGGTGCCACGGCGGCTGGGACCAGTTCTGGCCCTGCTGGTTGTACATGTCGGGCGGCGCGCCCACGGACACGCCCGTGGCCAGCACCGACCGGTTCGCCCAGACGTCCGCGCCGGCCGGGTGGGCGCCGACGGCGAGGTCGTGCACAATGCCGATCGACATCCCGGCCGCGCGGGCCACGCGGTGCGCCTCGGCGGCCTGTTCGTCGGCGACCCATTGCAGCCAACAGTAGAAGTCGATCCGCTCGGCGAGCCGCTCCCGCAGGACGGCGACCGCCATCGAACCCGGTTCGGTCGCCTCCGGCGGCCAGTCCTGGTCGCCGAAGTGATCGCACAGCGCGCACCAGGTGGCGAAGTCCTCCAGCCCCTTGCCCTGGCCTGCCCGGAACTCCTCGAGCCGGGACTGGCGAACGGCGCTGCGGGGGGCGGCGAAGACCACCTCGAGGGCGGCCTTCTTGGCGGCCCACACGGCGTCGCGATCGATCGGACCGGGGTCCGTGTCCAGCTCCCGAACGGGATCGAACGCCCACTCGACGAGGGACCGGTCGGCCGCCGACAGGTAGGCGGTCTCCCGGATGTCCTCCACCCGGATGTACAGCGGGTTCAGGAACCGGCGCGAGGAGGGCAGGTAGGGCGAGGCGGTCATCGGCGGCCGGGGTTCGGCCGCGTGCAGCGGGTTCACCTGGACGAAGTCGGCGCCCGCCCGGCGGGCACCCAGCCACGCGATGTCGGCCAGGTCGGAGAAGTCACCGACGCCCCAGGAGGCGCGCGAGCGCACCGAGTAGAGCTGGGCCATCAGGCCCCACGCCCGCTTGCCGGCCGGTTCGGCCGGGATCTGCAGCCGGCGGGGCGTGACGACGACGGCGACGCGCGCGAGCGCCCCGTCGCTCTCCGCCCGCAGATCGTGCCAGCCGAGCGGCAGGTCGGCCGGGATCCGGAAGACGGCCCGGCTCATGCGTCGGCTGTCGACGACGCGGGGGGCGGTGTCGTCCGCGATCCGCTCGATCTCGCGCCGCGTCCGCTCGCCACCGGCCGCCCGTCGGCCGGCGGGCGCCTCGAGTTCGAGCCAGACCCGCAGGCCGGCGCCGTCGGGCACGTGCACCGGGAAGTCGACGCTCTCGCCCTCGGTCAGCACGATCGACGGCGGCAGGGTGTAGCGCCATTCGTCGTCCCGCGAGTGTTCGAGGCTGACGGCGACCTTCTCGGGGGACGACGCCGGTACCCCGAGCGCCTCGAGCACCGCCACCAACGTCGAGGCGCGAACCTGGCGGCGCGTCCCGTCGAAGTCGACGAAGTCCGTGACCACGCCGTGCACCTCGGCCAACTGCACCAGCGGCTCGGGAACCTCAGTCTCGAAGCGTTCGCTCACGAGTCGAATCCTGCCAGACGCAGGGCCGTTGCGGGGGCAGGCAGGCGGGATCGGGGACGAAAGGGATCCCGGCTTCGCGGGGAATGGTCCCGCGGCGCGTGGGAGCGGCCCGGCTCGATAGCCTTCCCTCCATGCAGCGCACACCCAAGTTGTCCCCGCCATGGGAAACCGGAACCTTCGACCCGAAGGACCCGGAAGACTGGTTTGACTGGTTCGTCGGGGTTCCGCTGCGCGTCATCACGATCGCCGTCGTCGGGCTGATCGTGCTCGCAATCCTGCGCCGGGTCATCCGCAAGATCACGGACCGGATCGTCGCGGGCGGCTCGGCCGGCGCGAACGGCGACGACGGGGCGACGGGGCTGCTGCGCTACGCCGGCTCCGTGGCGGGCACCCGCCGAACCCAGCGCGCCCGGACGCTCGGCTCCGTCCTGCGATCCTGCGCAAACGTCATCGTGGGCGTGACCGTGGTGGCGATGATTCTGGCCGAACTCGGCGTGGACATCGCGCCCTTCCTGGCCTCGGCAGGCATCGCCGGCGTCGCCCTCGGCTTCGGGGCGCAGAGCCTGGTGAAGGACTTCCTCTCGGGCACGTTCATGCTGCTGGAGGACCAGTACGGGGTCGGCGACGTCGTCGACTTCGGGGAGGTGGTCGGCACCGTCCAGGAGGTCGCGCTGCGGGTGACCAAGGTGCGCGACGCGGACGGGACGTTGTGGTACCTGCGCAACGGGGAAATCCTGCGGACCGGGAACAAGACGCAGGAATGGAGTCGAGCGGTTGTCGAGGTCCGGGTCGAGTACGACGCCGACATCGACTCCGCCCGCGAACAGTTGCGGCAGGCCGCCGAGGACGTGTTGGCGGATCCGGTCCTGGCCGCGCAGGTCCTCGAGCCGCCGACGGTGCTGGGCATCGAGGCCATGACGGCCGAGGGCCTGGTGCTTCGGGTCCAGGTCAAGACCCGGCCCGGCCGGCAATGGGAGGTTGCCCGCGCGCTGCGCGCGGCCGTCCGCACCCACCTGACGGTGGCGGAGGTGGCGCTCGCCGAGGAACGTCGCGTCTTCGTCGTCGGCAAGCCCGGCGCGGCCGGCGCCGCCGCGAGCGAGGGCTGAACGCCGCTACCCGGCGGTGCCCTCCGCCGCCGGCAACTCGCGCAGACCGGCGAGTTCGCCGGCGACCTCATCGGCGTCCGGGCCGAGAATCACCTGGATGATCCGACCCGAGCGAACCACGCCGAGAGCGCCCGCTTGCGCCAGGTCCGGCTCGTCCACCAGGTCCTGATCGGCGACCTCGACCCGTAGTCGGGTGATACACGGCTCGACGTCGACGATATTCGCCCGGCCGCCAAGACCATCGAGAATCCGCTGCGCCCGGCTCATCAACCCCTCCTTCGGCCCGACGTATGCACCCATATTCTCCGCCCCGCCCCGCTCCGCGACAAGGGCAATCGACGGGCAAGACGCCGGAGCATGACACCGACGGCGCCCCGGGCGATGATGGGAGCGTGAGCACCCCCATCGCCGCCGGCACCGACGCCGCGGGACGGGCCGCGCTGGCCCGCCTGCTCAAGGTGCTGCGGCTCGAACCGATGGCCCCGGCGCCGGGCCTCATTCCCGACCGCGCGCACTTCCGAGGCGAATCGATCCCGGTCCCGCTGCCGCGGATCTACGGCGGGCAGGTGCTCGCCCAGGCCCTGCTGGCCGCCGGACACACCGTCGACCCGGAGCGTCCCCCACACTCGATGCACGGCTACTTCCTGCGGGCCGGTGACCCGAACGAGCCCATCGACTTCTCGGTCGAGGTCATGCGCGACGGGCGGTCCTTCAGCGCGCGCCGCACCCACGCCATTCAGTTCGGGGTGCCGATCCTGTCGATGATCGCCTCCTTCCAGCAGGTGCAGCCGGGCATCGAGTACGCCCCGCAGATGCCGGACGCACCCGACCCGGACGCGGTGCCCACCTCGGTGATCGGGTTCGGTCGGTCCGCACAGACCCTGCCGGCCGAGCAAGTAGGGCGGGCCGGCCGGGACGGGTACGGCGAGGCCAAGACCTTCGAGGATCACCTCGCGTTCGAACTGCGGCCGGTCGGGCAATCGGTCCTCACCGAGCCGGACCCGGACCGCGCCGACCACCAGATGGTCTGGCTCCGGGCCCGGGCCCCGTTGCCCACCGATCCCCTGCTGCACCGCTCGCTGATGGCCTTCGCCTGCGACCGGGTGATCCTCGAACCGGTGCTGCGCGCCACGGGGCAGTCCTGGGCGTCGCCCAAGTCCGCCGCGAGCCTGGATCACGCCATGTGGTGGCATCGCGACGCACGGGCGGACGAGTGGCTGCTGTACGTGCAGCGGGCGTCGTCGGCCCAGGGCGCGCGCGGACTCGCGACGGCGCAGGTATTCACCCAGGACGGCACGCTCGCCGCGACCATCGCCCAGGAGGGCACCTTCCGGATCTGATCCGGTCCCCCGGCCGGCGGTCAGCGCCGGAAGGCCACCGGCGGCTCGCGGAACGGCTCCCACGCGGCGCGCTCGGCGGCGCCGATCCGGCACGGGCGACCGGTCTCGGCGTCGACCACGACCACGGTGGTCTCGGCGCGGGCATACGGCGCGCCACCGGTGCTGGGTCCGGTCCGCGGGAAGGTCGGCGCGCCGTCGTGCACTTCGTAACAGACGTCGATGGAGGCGCCGCCCATACCGCCGATCCACAACTCGACCCGGACCGGCGTCCGGGTGAAGCCGAGCGGCCGCAGATACTCGATGGTCTGCCGGGCGATGACGGTGTACGACGGCGCCCCCGGCCCGGTGCGCAGGATCGCCGTCGGCCATTCGTCGCCGTTCGCGTCCGGGTGATGCCAAAAGGCAGTGATCCGGGCGTCTTCGAGGATCCGGAACATCTCGACGTTGTTGACGTGCCCGTAGGCGTCGAGGTCGGACCAGCGCAGGGTCACCGGGACATGCAGTCGGGTCATCGGTCTCCTCAGCCGCCGGCCACCGCGGCGGCCATCCGGCAGGTCCGGAGCGCGTCCAGTTCGCCCAGCATCGGCACCCGCACCTCGCGCTCGACGACGGCGCCCACCGCCGCCCGCAGCCGACGCCCGACGGCGGCGGCGCGCCGGCGCGCGCCGACGATCGCGCAGCCCCGGGCGACCGCCGCCAGCCCCAGCCCGGCGATGAGGCCGACCACGAGCAGCCCGGTCGGCATCGGCAGACCCCGCCACGTCGGCGGATCCGGCGCCGCCAACTGCAGCCAGCCGAGCGCCGCCAGGCCCGCCAGCCAGCCGAGGCCGACGATCAGCACGGCGAGCGCGGCCCATTGCAGCCCGCCGACCACCCGCCACCACACCGGGCGCCGACCCAGCCCGAGGTCCGTGCCGAGGACGGCCTGGTCCAGCGCATCCGGCAGCCCCCGGCCGGCGTCCAGCACGACCGACCGCGCCGCCAATGCCCACCCATCAGGCAGGTCCGCGGTCACCTGCCGCGCATAGTCGCGAACCGCGGCCTGGGCCGCCGCCCGGGCGGCCGTCGACGCCGCCGGCAGCGACGAGCGCAGCAGGTCGGGGCGCGGAGCCGCGGGCCGCAGCCCGATCCGCCGCAGCGGGTCCGGCCGCAGGCGAGCCAGCCACCGGGTGACCGGCCAGCCGGTGGCGGCCCGGGCGTCCCGCAGCGCCGCCCCGCGGACCGCCGCCACCACGACCGGCACACCCGCGGCCGTGGCAAGGGTGTCCACGAGGGCTCCCTTCGCGCTGCGCACCGCTCCCCCGCCGGCGTCGGTCTCGGCCGCGCAGGCGGCGGACAGTTGCCGCGCCACCCCGCGCACATCGGCGGCCAGCCGCAGGCCGGCGGCCTCGCGCCGGGCCGCGGCGCCCATCAACAGCGAGCGCAACTCGTCCATGCCCTCGCCGGTGCGGGCCGAGACGCCCAACACCCGGGCCCGGACGAGCCCGTCCTGGTGGACCAGGCGACGCAGGTCGGCCAGACACGCCTCGGCGTCGGCGGGAGCGAGTCGGTCGATCTGGTTCAGGACGACAATCACGATGTCGCTGTGCTCGGCCAGCGGCCGAAGGAACCGCTCGTGCAGGGCGGCGTCGGCATATTTCTGGGGGTCGACCACCCAGGCCAGCAGATCCGTGCGTTCGACCAGCCGCTCCGCCCGGACCCGGTGCTCCGCCACGATCGAATCGTGATCCGGCAGGTCCAGCAGAACCATTGCGCCGGCGGCGGGAACGGGCGCGGCGATCTCATGCCGGCGGCGGACCTCCAGCCAGTCGAGGAGCGGCTCGGCGCCGGTCGGCGCGGCCGGCCACCGGGCCGACCGTTCGGCCCGGTGGCCGCCGGGACCGAAGCCGGCGAACCGAGGTCGCCGCCCGGGCCGGCGGGCCGCCTCGTCGCCGCCCGCGCCGCGATCCGGCTCCCACACCGCCGCCATGGCATGCGACGTCGTCGGGCGCTGCACCCCGACCGGCGCCAGGTCCGCCCCCGCGAGTGCGTTGAAGACCGATGACTTGCCCGACCCGGTCGCGCCGGCGAGCGCGATCACAGTGTGCTCGGCGGACAATCCGCCGCGCTCGCGGACCCGACCGATCACCGCCCGGGCCTCGTCCAGCAGGTGGATCGGCAACCGGCCCTCGCCGGCCCGAACGGCCGCCTCCAGGGCGATAGTCCGCTCCCCGATCGGCAGGGTCATCGCGCCTCCCGACCGAAGAGGCGACGCCACCGGGGCCGGCCCCGGCCCGACTCGCCGGTCCCGTCCGGACCGGTTCGATCGGCCCCGGTCCCGGCCGCGGGGTCGACGGCGTCGACAGCCCGCCGGGACGCGCCGCGCAGCAACTGCACCTGCTCCGCCCGGCCGGGTTCGGGCTCGGCCCGGGCCGCACGCTCGTCCCGCGCGGCGGACTCCACGGCGCCGGCCGCCGCCCGCAGTTCGGCCGCGTGCTCCGCGCTGTCCTGCGTCCCGAGCGCGTCCAGGAGGTCGGTGAAGCGCGCGGACTCGGCGGCCAGGATCGTCGCCGCCCGGTCGGCGAGCCGGGTGCGGGCGATCTCGGTCAGCCGGCGGACGGCGTCGTCGCCGAAGACCGCCTCCAGAAGCTTCTGCGCCACGACTGCGGTGCCGCCCGCGATGCCCACCTCCGCCCCGGTGACCCCTCCGGTGTGGGCAAAGACCAGGATCATCAGGGAAACTCCGAGCGCGTTCAGGCCGAACGACAGCGCCCGGGCGGTGCCGCGCCGGCTCGCCCCCTGCTCGCGCACCAGGTCCAGCACGTCGGACTGCCAGCCGCGGATCTGCTCGGCCACCTCGACGCGCAGGCCGGGCGCCGCATGGGACAGTCCCAGGCCGGGCACCAGCGCCGCGCCCGCGGGATCGGCCCGCCAGGTGGCGAAGGTGTGCTCGGCGGCGTCGTCGGCCGCGTCCAGGAACACCGCCTCCAGCCCGGTCACGATCGCGTTCTCGACCGCCGGCGCCCGGGCTGCCGGCCGGCCGCGGAAGAAGCCCACGACGGCGTCGCGCGCCCGCCCGATCCCGTGCTCGACCGACCGGAAGAACTCGCTGGTCCCGACGAAGTCCTGCCAGCGGGCCAGGACCTCGCCGCGCAGGATCGCCCCGTCGGAGGTGGCGGCCTCGATCCGGGTCGCGGCGTCGGCGTACGCGAGCCGCACGGCGGCGCGCAGCCGGTCCTCAGCCGCAGCCTGGGCGTCGGCGGCTGCGGCGGCATGCGTGGCGCGCAGCACGAGGTCGTCGACGACGCCGTCCCGGGTCGCGTCCGCCACCCGGATCCGGGCGCCCGGGTCCGCGCCGAGGGCGGACAGCCACGCGGCCACCTCGCCGACCGCGGCCGCCGGCAGCAGCCCATCGACGAGCGGCACCTCCCGAACAACGAACAGCCGGGCCTCGGCCAGGCCGTTCTCGGTCAACAAGCGGGCCAGGTCGTCGGCGACCGCGTCAGCCCCGGGGTCGACGCGGTCCAGGACGAGCGCCACCTGCGCCCGCCGCTCGGCGGCGCCGCGCAGCAGCTCCCACGGGACGGCGTCGGCGTAGCGGGCGGCCGTGGTGACAAACAGCCAGAGGTCGGCGGCCGCCAGGAGTTGGCCGGCCAGTTCCCGGTTCGCCGCCTCGACCGAGTCGACATCGGGTGCGTCCAGCACCGCCAGGCCCGGCGGGATCGCCGGCGTCGCCACGAGGCGCAACTGGCCCACGGTCGCCGGCGGCGGCTCGGCGCCGGCGGCGGCCGCGGGGCCGGGCTCGGCGGTGGGGTCGGGCTCGGCGGTGGGGTCGGGCTCGCCGCCGACGCGGGCGAGCCGCGGCAGCATCCGGTCGGCGCCGAACCAGTGCGTGTCGCCCGGATGGTGGACCAGAACGGGCTCCCGGGTGGTCGGCCGCAGCACCCCGGCCGCGCTCACCTGCTCCCCGAGCAGGGAATTCACGAGCGTGGACTTGCCGGCCCCGGTGGAGCCCCCGACGACGACGAGCAGCGGCGCCGCCCGCGCCCGCAGCCGGGGCAGCAGGTAGTCCTCGATCTGGTCCCGAGCGAGCGCCACGTCCTGCCGGGCGGCCGGGGCACCCGGCGCGTCCAGCGGCAGGCGTAGCCGGGTCAACTGCCGACGGAGTTCCGCCAACGCCTCGACCAGCGTCGCCGCCGGATCACCGGCTGCCGGGTCACCGGCCGCCGGCGGAGGCGACTGCGCGGCACCGCGATCGAGTTCCATGCGGCCAGTCTGCCCGAGGTCGCGAAGCCAACCGGGGTCGGAGCGACCGCCGGCTCCAGTTCGACCGATTTCACCCGCCGGCGGCTGCTCCGCTGCCGGATTGCTCAGTCCCGGGTGAGCTTGCGGTAGGTGACCCGGTGCGGCCGGGCGGCGTCGGCGCCGAGGCGCTCGACCTTATTCTCCTCGTAAGCTGCGAAGTTGCCCTCGAACCAGTACCAGTTCGACGGGTTCTCGTTGGTTCCCTCGTAGGCGAGGATGTGCGTCGCGACGCGGTCCAGGAACCACCGGTCGTGGGACACCACGACGGCGCAGCCAGGGAATTCGAGCAGCGCGTTCTCCAGCGAGCCGAGCGTCTCGACGTCCAGGTCGTTCGTTGGCTCGTCGAGCAGCAGCAGGTTGCCGCCGAGCTTGAGCGTCAGCGCGAGATTGAGTCGGTTGCGCTCCCCGCCGGACAGAACGCCCGCGGGCTTCTGCTGGTCCGGACCCTTGAAGCCGAAGGAGGCGACGTAGGCGCGGGACGGGATCTCCACGTTCCCCACCTTGATGAAGTCGAGCCCATCGGACACGACCTCCCACAGCGTCTTCTTCGGGTCGATGCCGCCGCGACCCTGGTCGACGTAGGCGATCTTGACCGTCTCACCGATCTTCAACTCGCCGCCGTCGAGCGGTTCGAGGCCCACGATCGTCTTGAAGAGCGTGGTCTTGCCCACGCCGTTCGGCCCGATCACGCCGACGATGCCGTTGCGCGGCAGCGTGAAGCTCAGCCCGCCGATCAGCTGCCGATCGCCGAAGCCCTTGCTCAGATCCGTCGCCTCGAGCACGAGCGAACCGAGCCGCGGGCCCGCCGGAATCTGGATCTCCTCGAAGTCGAGCTTGCGGGTGCGCTCGGCCTCGGCCGCCATCTCCTCGTACCGGCTCAGGCGGGCCTTCGACTTGGCCTGGCGACCCTTGGCGTTCTGCCGGACCCACTCCAACTCGTCCCGGAGCCGCTTGGCCAGTTTGGCGTCCTTCTTACCCTGGACCTGCAGGCGTTCCTGCTTCTTCTCGAGGTAGGTCGAGTAGTTCCCCTCGTACGGGTACAGCCGACCGCGGTCGACCTCGCAGATCCACTCCGCCACGTGGTCAAGAAAGTAGCGGTCGTGCGTGACGGCGAGGATCGCGCCCTCGTACGAGGCCAGGTGCTGCTCCAACCAGAGCACGGACTCGGCGTCCAGGTGGTTGGTCGGCTCGTCCAGCAGCAGCAGGTTGGCGGGCTGCATAATCAGCTTCATTAGCTCCAGGCGCGCCTTTTCCCCGCCGGAGAGCATGTCCAGCGTTTTGCCCACTGTCTCCCCGCTGAACAGGAAGCTGCCCAGCATGGTGCGGATTTGCGTCTGCGTCAGCCGCGGGTAGGCGTTGGTGAAGTGCTCGAGCACCGTCTCCTCCCCGGCCAGCGCGTGGTGCAGCTGGTCATAATAAGCGGGGAAGATGTTCACCCCCAGGCGCACATAGCCGCTGTCCGCTGCCTCGCGGCCTAAGATAATCTTCATCAAGGTGGATTTGCCGCAGCCGTTGGGGCCGATGAGGAAGACGCGCTCCCCCTTATTCAGGCAGAGGTTGACCGCGCTGAACAGGTGGTTATCGCCAAAGCTCTTGGACAAGCCCGCTGCCTCCAGCACCTCGTGCCCGCCCGGCGGCGGCGAGTTGAAGTTGAAGCCCAGCGTGCGCTCAGCCTTCTCCGGCGCGACCAAATCTGCCCGCAGCCGTTCCAGCTGCTTTTGTTTGCTGGCAATGGTGATATAGTTGCGTGCCTGGTTAAAGCGGCGTTGCTGCTCGATAATGCCCTCGATGCGGCGAATCTCCTTAACCTGGTGGCTGTAGCGGTGAGCCACACTTTCCTCCGCTGCGGCGCGCTGCTCCAGGTAGGAGCTGTAGTTGCCCTTATAGCGGTGCAGGCTGTGGTGATGCATGGCCCAGGTTTCCTCACAGGCCTGGTCGAGGAAGTAGCGATCGTGCGAGATAAGGATGAACGCCCCTTTGTAGCTGGCGAGATAGCTCTCCAGCCAGCGCACGCTGTCCACATCGAGGTGGTTGGTCGGCTCGTCGAGCAGCATCAGCTCCGCCGGGGTGAGCAGCACCTTGGCCAGGGCGGCTTTGGAGCGCTGCCCGCCGGACAGGGCGGACAGCGGCAGGCTGAAATCAGCCTCGCTGAAGCCCAGGCCAAGCAGAGCCCCGCGCACCCGGCTGCGGAAGCTGTAGCCCCCGGCGTCGGCAAAGCGTTCGCTCAGCCGCGCCTGGTCGCTGATCAGCTGCTGGTCAGCGCCCTCCAGCAAACGGGCGGCAATGGCATCCAGCTCTGCCTCCAGGGCAATCAGCGGGGCGAACACCTGCTCCACCACCTGATACAGCGTGTCGCTTTCATCAGCGGCGAGGAACTGCTCCAGGTAGGCAATGCGGCAGTCCCGCGCCCGGGTCAGGCTGCCGCTGCTTGGCGTGAGCCCCCCGGTGATGATTTTCATCAGTGTGGTTTTGCCGCTGCCGTTCATACCAACCAGGCCGATGCGGCTGCGTTCACCAACGGAGAAAGAGATGTCACGGAAGAGATTATCCGTGACAAATGTTAAACTTAAATTGTGGGCAGATAGTAATTGCATATTAGTCCTGGCGTCGCAAACCTATTGGCGGCGCTATACGTCGTTATTGGCCGAAACGCTTCGTCGACGTACACAGAACGTACGCCTTCCTCGCGTTACAGCCAGCCGCCTAGTCTAGCTTGCCACTAGGCTCGCTTAGGTTTTCGGAAACTAGAAAAAATATTAAAAAGCAAGCTCACCGCGTAGCCCCAGCCCCGCTTGCATCTAATAAAGCTTCCCCGTCTATTCTTTTGCGACCTCCGCGACGCCGAACTCCACGTCGCCAAACGGGCTCTTGGGCTGCGGGGCGACATTGTACGGCTCGCTGTTGGCCAGCACGGCAGCTTCGCGCATTTGACGCTGGCGCTTTTCCTCCGCACGGCGACGACGGCGGCGGGCCTTGTTCTGCGCGCGTATCAGCATTACCAGGCGGCAGATGAGGAAGATAGCCAGGCTGACAATAATGCCCGCCTTGGCGATAAGGATGTAGGCCTCGCTGCCCAGCAGCAGGATATCGCCTAGCTCACTGGGCAGAAACTCCGGCGGGTTGAGCACTACCAGCCATAGGCCGCCGAACATCAGCGGCATCACCAAGCCCCAGATAAACCAGGGCCGAAGCGAAAGGAACCATTGCACCAACACAAATAAAGCAACTACCAGGTAGGTTGCCCAAGTTACCAGCTGGTCAATATCCGTGCTAAGCAATAATTCTCCCATGCTCTTCCTTTCCGGCCAAGTGTTTAATTAGTATATCACTTTGCGGCAATAAAATCAATCCACCTGCTTGCGGATAATTGGCTTGGTTGCTTACACCGGCTTCACTTCAAAATAAACGGTAAAGGAGCCGCGGTAACTGTTCAGGCTAAGGGTGCAGTTGCCGTATTTTTGGATGATGGAGCGCACCGTGGGCAGGCCCAGCCCCATGTGGCCGTCTTTTGTCGTGTAGCCGCGCTTGAAAATTTCCGTGGTATTCAGCTCGTCATCAGTGTCGTTGCTGATGATAAACAGCACGCTGTGGTCCGGCTTAACCTGCCCGCTGAAGTGCATTTGTTTTGTCCCTGTCAGCTCCGCCGCCTCAATAGCGTTATCTAAAAAAACAGAAATGATGCGGCAAAAATCCAGCACATCAATGTGCAAGTCATTCATGTCGCAGACAATATCGTAGCGGAAATCAACCTGGCGCGCCTGCGCCTGCTCAATCTTGCTGATTACCAGCGAGAAAAAGGGCGGGCACTCCGGTATGCGGCGGTTTAACTCCATAGTTGTTTCCACATCAAGTATGGTGTTTATCATTCGCGTATGGTATTTGCCCAGCATATCATAATCTTTTATCGCCAGATAGCCGCTGTATGTCTGCAAAAT